>JAHJSN010000146.1 GCA_018830445.1 Alphaproteobacteria bacterium
TCCTGGCTGAATCAGTCGGACGACGTTATCGTTGGGCACGGCATGTCGCTCCTTCGCTGGAGAAGTGAGGCCGTCAAGCAACCCCACGATATGCCGCCTTCCCGATTCCCGCCGTCACCAACTTCCGGCCATAGCTCTCCTAATCCCTCCAGATCCTGAGAGATGAACCCGACACCGTGTCTCCGCAATCAACACCCGCAGCGGCACCCGCATGCGGGTCAGCCGGCCAGATTCCCATTGACACGTAATTCAACCGGCAACAGTGTTCTGGCGATTGTCGTCATGTATTGGGAAGGCAAGTATGCTTGTGAGTGTTGTTATCCCGGTTTTCGGTCGACAGAAGTCACTCGAGTATGCGGTTGAATCGGTAATTGGGCAGACAGGTCTCCGAAAGCGAGACGTTGAAACAATCATTGTTGACGACGCTTCGCCGGTTCCAATCATCGCTCCGTCGGGATTGGACAACGTAAGGGTCGTTAGACTTGCTAAGAATGCCGGAGCGGCAGGCGCGCGAAATGCTGGCATAAGAGCCAGTCAGGGAGATTTTGTCGCATTCCTGGATTCCGACGATGCATGGCGACCGGACAAGCTCTGGAGCCAATGGAATTTTGCAGAACAACTTTCGAAGACTTGTGACCTGTCGAAGATAGCAATCACATGCGGCTTTTTTGCCCCGAATCGGCTGGATCGCAAGTTAGAGTTGCGAATTCCAGCGGCAGCCACTCGATTAAAAGACTTCCTTGGAGGCTGTTGGATGTGTCCCGGTTCGACACTGTTCCTGCACAGATCTGCACTCGAACGAACTGGGGCGTTTGACGAACGCCTTCGTCGCCTTGAAGATTATGAATGGATGCTGCGATTCGCATCTCAGGGTGGTCAGTTATGCGTTTCCAGGTACGGTGGTGCGATTGTTGCGCCATCCGCCGGGTCAAAATTAGCACCTGTGAGGAACGCAATCGAGCTGGTTAGATCTATCCTGGAGACTTCGCAAGACATTGATTTATCGCCGGCAGATCGCAGGACTGTCGAAAGCTATATGGAACTCGAAATGACAGCTGCGCTCCTCTCTGAAGGTAAGCGCTATGTGGCAGCTCGTCACCTTCTAAAAAGTATCCTTTTGAAGCCTCGGTTTAACGCATCAGTCAGCGATTTCTGGGAGCGGAGTGGCACTGTTCCTGGTGACGTACAATCTGCTTTTCAACGCTTACAAGCGAATGCCGACGTGCCGTGAGAAGGTCACCGCTACAGCCAGTCGGAGCGGTCAATCTGGTTGGAGTCATCCGTCGACCGCATGAGCCGGCCGAGCGTGCAGAGGATGACCGCGGTTAATGTATCCTCAAGCGCACAAATTAAACGCTCTTTGATAGCGCCAAAAATTCTGTGTCGAGTAGCGGATGGGTCGCAGATTGCTTCTCCTGCCCCCAGAAGTTCGCTCTCAAGGTCTGGTAAATCCATAATGAAACTCAACAATCACTAGATCTTAAATACGCTCAGTACTCCCCACTAAACCAAGACATGGCGCCTGTCGGGTCCGTGGGTGCAAGAACGGCTTTCATCCGACACGCGCCGCTGAGGACTGCAGCTAGACTGCGGGTTGCGAGGGTTGCGCGGGTTGGGTTTTCGTGTGTGGCTTTCTGCTTCTTTTGCCGTTGCAGTCTGCTCTACCTGGCAGATCGTCGCGGAAGGCTCGGGCCGTCATTCGCCCGTTCATGCCGTGTCCCTGGTGCGGCCTCTTGGAGCCGATGAGATGTCATCGAGCACCTGCATTTCCTCTACGATCTCGACCGAGATTTAGCGCCGCTCGATACGAGAGCCCGTCGAGTAGCGTGCGATTGAACCTCTCGACAATACCGTTCGATGCCTGCGTCCTGTTGATTACCCCAACTGGCAGTAATCGCAGCTTGGTGGCATCACGGAAAGTCCGGGTTGCTGGTGGAGTTGGTGAAGCCACATCGACAAACGAAACCAGTTAATGCCCGCAATGTCCCGACCTAATCCGTTTAGCGATATTGGAGCGCGCGAAAGTTCTTGCAGGATTGCCTGTCTATTCAATCCGTACGTTTCAAGCACATGCTCTGGAAATCTGCCAATATACTTTTTCAGGAAGTGCCGACGGTAAGGGTTCTTCACGAACCCGGACCAGCTTCCAACTGAACCCTCGCCGACGCCATCGTATTTGCGCCCCCGATGGGGATCCCCCATCCGGCCGCTCAATTCCACGGCGCTGGCCTTCTCCACTGCGTCGTGCGGGAACTCGAGCTCCAAGAATCCTCCGACCCGCGCGATCACGCCTTCCGGATCGGTAACCAGCTCCTCATAGTCGACCCGAAGCCCCCGATCCGCCAGTTTTCGGCTTGCCGAAGCGAGCAATTCCGGCCCGCGCCAGAGATCGACGGCGTTCGAGCGCAGATGCGGGGAGAACGTGTCCTTGTGCCAACTGCGCAGAATCGAACTCATCACGTCGAGCGGGTGGCGGAAGAGAAAAATGAAGCGTGCGTCGGGGAACACTTCCGCCAGAAAATCAGCGATCAGGTAGTATCGGGGCGTCTTGTCGAGAAAGTAGGTGGCGACTTTGTTTTCTGCGAGCCCATGATAAGTGCTGCGGATGAAGTCCGAGGACAGACGTCTGAATTCCGCTTCACCGCCGGGAAGTTGTGCGAACACGTCGTCCAGCGCCTCGGCGCAGGTATCCTGCCAGTATTCCGCGGCAAGCCCGCGGGGGCTGCGCATGTACGCAAATGGAAGCGCGATCCAGGTCTCGTTTGCGGTAGCGATCTGAGCGTTGGTCGCGAGAAGTTTTTGTAGCAGCGTCGAACCCGACCGGGGCAGTGACAAAAGGAAGATCGGGCGCAGGGGAGTCGTCATTGGCGCAATCTCCCGCAAGCAATCCTTGCCGCACCGGCAGCCAGTGAAGACGCATCGATGACGGCACCCTTGCGCAGCGCCGCCAACGATCCGCGCGCCGCGATCCGTGCAATCCAGACTTTCAGTTCGATTTGTGCTTCACGGCGGCGGTCGGCGGTCAGGTCGTCGAGCAGGTGAGCGTTGTTTGCCGCCAGATGCCGCAGGCAAGCCAGATGCGTGAGGTCTGGCGACTTCGAAAGACCCGCGCCATGCGTGCGGATCTCGGAGGTGACCGTGTCGGCATAGACCGCACGTAGCTTCTTCGTCAGCCGGATCCGCATGTCGAAATCTTCGTAGATGCGGAGCGTGGGATCGTGAAATCCTATTTCCCGCCAAGCAGCGTATCGGACCAGCTCCATGCGAAATAGGCTGCGGCGGGGAAATTTCCGGGTGAAGGTTTCGAAGAAAACATCGCCCTGTGGTACGGGTTCCCCATCGATCCAGGTATACAACTCCTCGGACCAATCTTCGCTCATATAGCGGTTGTTGGAAAACGCGATGCCGGCCGCTGGCGCCGCTTCCAGCGCAGCCGCCTCGGCTTCGAGCTTGTGCGGAAGAAACCTGTCGTCGCCGTCGACATAGGTCACGTGATCGCCGGTGATGGCCCGTAACGCATCGATGCGAGCTTGAGCGACTCCGCCGTTTTGCTCACGTAGAACCGGCGTAATCACGCCCGGATGGCTGGACGCGTAAGTTTGGATCAGTTCTTGCGAACCGTCGCCCGACGCATCGTCGACGATAACGATCTGCGAAGCCGGTCGCGTCTGTGCCAGCACGCTGTCGACCGCCTCCTTGAGGAGATCACGCTGATTGTAGGACGTGATGAAGACCGAGATTCGCATCGTTCGCTACCTTGAAAACTTATTTCACGGGTTCATGAAGGCGCTCTACGCCTGAGGCGGCTGGCCTGTGTCGCCCAATCGCCCGAAGCGCTCGCGAGCGTGCATGTAGATAGCGTAGGCCACTTGATTGTCCTCCCGGAATCGCTCATGGGCCGAAGCGGGAACTTCCTCATGGCGGCGGGCCGCATTCGAGTGATCGATGGTGACTTTTACAAAAACCAGTCGATCGGCCAGTTGATTGACACTGGTCTGGATCTCTTCGAACAAACCGATAAACAGGTAGCGCTCTTGAAGCAGCTCGCTGCAGTTTGCCGGCGTCAAGTCCGGGCTAAAGAAGCTTGGCAAGAATGACCGTCGCCGCTTGGAAAGATACGTTTCCAGGTCCATGTCAGCCAAGCTCGAATTTACCGCACCATCCCGCCATAGCTTTCCTTCCGATTGGAGTCTTTTCGCATAAAAGTAGTTTGACAAGTGCAGATCGAACGGCTCCCGGGCGACGGTGATGATTTGGTCAATACCGGGATAGTAGACCTCCGGGCCATGCCCGCGCCGGACGTTGAAGTGGCCGTGGATGCAAACGGGCCGGCCCGCAAGGGCCGCGAGATTGTGAATGGGGCGGGTGGACGGTCTCGTTTCTCATCGACATACTGCGCGTGAAAGCCCGAACCAGCGGCAAAGGACTTTTCGAAACGAGCTTCCGGCGCATTTGGGAATACGAATCGATAACAGTGGGCGCAGCGGATCGTATTTTGGATGCCCCGGCGGAGTGCTGGGCGACGCAATGGCTGCACTGCCCGCACCCTGATTTGGACAACTGTTCATGATCATACGGTCTTGAAGCGATCGCTGCGGGGTTGATTTCTGGATAACGGATCTCTGACAATCATCGTTTAATGTAACCAAGCGCGTCCCTGCCGATAACTGCTGACCATTGATGCGCAAGATAGACTGGATTAGGGCCGTCATAGAGTGGCGTCGGGTGCGACGACCTTACCGCGGCGAACTCACCAGGCAAGTTGTATTTTGCGATTCGGAGCGAACCTGTCTAGAAGGATCGCCTTCTCGCAAACAGGGGTAGTCATGGCGAAGCTATATGACCTGCAAGGCAAACGGATATTTGTCGCGGGCCATCGTGGAATGGTCGGTGCCGCGATCACCCGGCACTTGAACCAGCGGGGCATGGAAGCTCTCACTGTTGACCGCACTGAGCTGGACCTCCTGGACCAGGCTGGCGTCAAAAAGTGGATTTCGGAAAATCGCCCTGACGTCATGATCGTCGCCGCGGCCAAGGTGGGTGGCATCCTTGCCAATGACACCCGCCCGGCGGAATTCATCTACGAAAACCTGGTGATCGAGACCAACCTGATCGATGCGGCTTATCGGGCCGGTGTCGAACGCGTTGTGTTCCTTGGCTCAAGCTGTATTTATCCCAAGTTCGCAGCCCAGCCCATGAGCGAAGATGCACTGCTAACCGGTCCTCTGGAGCCCACCAACGAGTGGTACGCAATTGCCAAGATTGCTGGTGTAAAGCTGGCCCAGGCCTATCGCCAGCAATATGGCTGCCGATACATCTCGGCAATGCCCACGAACCTTTACGGCATCGGCGACAACTTCAATCTGCAGGGCGCCCACGTAATTCCCTCCCTGATGCGCAAGGCCCACGAAGCCAAGCTTTCAGGCCAAGCGGCGATGGAAGTGTGGGGCACCGGCACCGTTCGGCGCGAGTTCCTGTTCGTCGACGATCTTGCGGATGCAGTGATCTTCCTCGCCGAGAACTACGATGAGCCTGGACCAATCAATGTCGGTGTCGGCGAGGACCTGACAATCCGCGATCTCGCCGAGTTGGTGTGCAGCGCGGTAGGTTTCACGGGAACACTTGAGTTCGACGCGAGCAAGCCCGACGGAACGCCGCAAAAACTGCTGGATGTCAAAAAGATAAGCAGCCTTGGGTGGAAAGCCAAGACAGCGCTCGATATCGGGCTGGCCGCTACCTATGAGTGGTACCTTGCCAACCAGGGCGAGTTACGTCTATAGCCAACCGCTTGGTGTTTTGGACAGGATAAGGGGCTTACGATAATGGCTGAACGGCGCGTTGCGCTGATAACGGGAGCGACCGGTCAAGACGGTGCATACCTGTCCGAGATTCTGCTTGAAAAAGGCTACGAGGTGCACGGCGTAAAGCGGCGCTCGTCGCTTATCAACACGGCGCGTGTCGACCCACTCTACCAGGATCCCCACGTTTCCGACGGGCGCTTTACGCTGCACTACGGCGACCTCACCGATTCCTCGAACCTGATCCGTCTCATTCAGGAGACCCAGCCGACGGAAATCTACAACCTCGCGGCCCAAAGCCACGTGGCGGTGAGCTTCGAGACGCCCGAATATACGGCGAACTCCGACGCAATCGGCACGCTCCGGCTGCTAGAGGCCATCCGCATCCTGAAGCTTGAGAACAGCTGTCGCTTCTACCAGGCCTCGACGTCGGAACTGTATGGCAAGGTGCAGGAAACGCCACAGACTGAGCGGACTCCGTTCTACCCGCGCTCGCCGTACGCCGCTGCCAAGCTCTACGCTTACTGGGTGACGATCAACTACCGCGAAGCCTACGGCATCTACGCCAGCAACGGAATCTTGTTCAACCACGAGGGGCCGACCCGCGGCGAAACCTTCGTCACCAGAAAAATCACCCGTGCGGTCGCTGCGATCGTGCAGGGAAAACAAGACCGGCTCTACCTCGGCAATATCGACGCCAAGCGTGACTGGGGGTTCGCCAAAGACTTTGTCGAAGGCATGTGGATGATCCTGCAGCACGACAAACCGGACGATTTCGTGCTCGCGACCGGTGAGACGCGCTCGGTGCGTGAGTTCGTCGAGGCCGCCTTCCGTTGTGTTGATATCGAGATCGTCTGGAAAGGTGCTGGCGAAGAGGAAACCGGAATCGACAAAAAGACCGGCCGTACGCTAGTATCCATTGATCCTCGCTATTATCGGCCGACTGAGGTGGAATTGCTGCTTGGCGACGCCACCAAGGCGCGCGAAATCCTTGGCTGGTCGCCAAAGACGGCTTTCCAGGAGCTTGTCGAGATGATGGTCGCTTCCGACCTCAAGCAGGACAATTACACGCCCGCCTTGGGGCAAGGCAGCCATTGAGAGGCAGCGCAAGCATTGAGGGACACTGCGGATGAGCGATAAGAAGGGAGTGGCGCTTTTCACCTCGATCATGCCGCGCAAACTCGACGAACAGTTCGCCGCGCTTTCGACTTGGCGCGACTTGGCCGAGCGGATTGTTACAGTCAACGAACGGCGCGAGGCAGCCTTGCTGACGGATCTGCCCGACTGGATCGAGCAGTACAGTTTCGAAGATAATACCCCCTACGACCGCTTTTACGTGCGACTTTCCAAACTCGCCGAAGCCATGGGCTCGGCCACTGATTGCCGCCACGTGGCGTTCTGCAATTCAGATATTTCACTGGCCAAAGCCGAAGAATTGGAGCGCGTTCTCGATTCCGATGGTGCCGACCTGATTTTTTCTTCGCGCACCGATACCGACGAGCATGGCGCTCCTTTGAGTGTCTACACTGACGGCTGGGACTTCTTCGCGTTTCGCCCCGGCCATGCGCGCGTGATTTCCAGAGACGACCTCTACATCGGCCTGCCGTGGTGGGACTTCTTCGTTCCGCTAGCCTTTTTGAAGGAAGGCCTCGTCGCAAATCGTCTCGATGGCAGCCACGTCCACCACATCAAGCACGCCCAGAACTGGGACAAAACCGAGTTCTACCGGAAGGGCAGTATCGTGCTGGAGGCGATTGTCGGCGTGCGGCGCCAGCTCAATGAGAAGGAAGTCCACCGCTTTGCTCACCATGTGAATACTTTCCTCAACTCACACAATCTGGAAGGCCACCGCCCCTCCCAGGAGGCAGCGATATCGCGTCTTATTGCGCTATGGGAGGATATGCACGCGCCGCCCAAATTCCTGGATGGCAAGCTGGATGGCAAGGTTGTGATGTGGTCGCGTGAAATTGTCGAACGCGGTTATGGCGCACTTGCGGTTGGCGCGCACCACGTCCTCAAGCACGCGCCAGCCGTGCACCGGGTTGTCAGAAGCGGTCACCGCCGCATCTTCGACTTGATCAAGTCCAAACCGGCCAAGGAACAGGATAGTTATCATAACATCCTCTCCGCCCCGCGCGAATACCGCTTGAAGACCAGGAGCGGGCAGGAAATATCCTGCGAGGCGGGCGTGCCGCTTGCGGTGCCCGACCAGCCGGCGACGTTCGTGTTCGGAATCTTCAAGGGCGGTAGCACACTATTGAATGTGATGCTCGAACAGATACTTGCCGTGTCGGGTCGCAAATCGATCAACCTTCCAAATCAACTGCGCGCCGCGGGCCTCGTCATCGACGAGATCGCCGAGGATCTCGATGGACTGTTCGAACGCAAGGGTGTCGTCTATGGCGGCTTCCGCAGTTTCTCCAAAGTTCTAAAAAATTCGCCGAACTTCGCTGAAGCCAACAAATTGTTGCTGGTTCGCGATCCGCGCGACATCCTGGTCTCGCTTTACTTCTCCCACGCCTACAGCCATTCGGTGCCCGAGTCCGGCATTGCCCGTCAGCGCGCTGAAGAGACGCGGCAGCGAGCGCTCGCGACCGGCATCGACGACTATGCGCTTCATAATGCCAACAGTGTGTGCACGCATCTGATGAATCTGGGCGAAATCCTGTCCGACAAGACGACGCTGGTCCGCTACGAAGACATTATCTTCGACAAGATGGCGCTCGCCAGGACGATCTGCGCGACTGTCGGAGTGGAGATCAATCCTGTGAGGCTCGCCAAGATCGCGGCCCGCAACGACATTCGGCCCGAGAAAGAAGACAAGCACTCGCACATTCGCTCCGTCGCCCCCGGCGATCACAAGAACAAACTCAAGCCCGAAACGATCGCCGAACTCAATGAGGTCATGAAGCCCGTCTTCGATCTGTACTACCCAGAGTTGGTTGCATAGGGCTAGGCCCGTTGAAGGGGTTGTCATGACTGTGGGAAAGGGCACGAAATCCACGGTCTCGGGTCGCCTTTCGGCACTCGCACCCAGGCTGCTTGGACGAACGGCAACCGGTAGGCTGGCTGCGGAGAATAAACCTCGTAAGTCGACGAACTCATCCGACACCACATCCACTTTTCTTTTTCCTACGAAGGATGGCAGCGACGTCGGTGTCACGACTGACTTGCCGGAGCCGATTCCGAATCGGCCGGCGACATTCGTCTTCGGAATCATCAAAGGCGCAAGCACGCTTTTGAACAGAATGCTTGATGTAGTTTTGCGGGAAACAGGTCGGCGGCCGGTCTATCTGCCAAATTTGCTGCGCCGGGGCAGTAGTAACATCGAAGATTCCCAGGCCGATCTCGACAGTGTCTTCGAATACAGCGGTGTCGTTTACGGAGGCTTCCGAAGTTTCCCCGAGATTTTGCGAAACTCACCTACATTCGCGACGTCGAATAGAATAGTCATGGTTAGAGATCCGCGTGATATTTTAGTTTCGCTTGATTTCTCCCATGCCTACAGTCATACGGTGCCCGAGTCCGGTGTTGCCCGTCAGCGCGCTGAAGATATGCGTCAGCGAGCGCTTAGAACCGGCATCGACGACTATGCGGTTGAAAATGCCAAGAGCGTGCGCACACATCTGCTGAACCTTGGCGAACTACTGTTCCGACAAGACAACGCTTGTGCGCTACGAAGATTTCATCTTCGAAAAACCCGTGCTTGCCAGGATGATCTGCTCGGCGGTCGGGGTGGCAATTGATCCGATTGCGCTCTCCGAAATCGCCAGGCGCAATGACATTCGTCCCAAGCAAGAAGACAAGAACCCCCACATTCGCAGTGTTTCACCGGGCGATCACCGACATTAGCTGAAGCCGGAGACGACGGCGGAATTGAACGAGTTCATGGAGCCCGTTTTTGATATGTACTATCCAGATATTCGGTGACGCAGAGGTCGCTGTGGTGTTCACTCATGGTTTATTCTTTTGGAGGTTTGGGGGTGTGCGGTCGTGGTCAGACCAAACGCGTGTGGTGGCTAATCCATCCACTCAGCCAATGGAAGGCTGACTGCAAACGAGTGATTCTGTTCCAGTTGAGGGGGCAAACGAGCTGTTCCAGCGGAGGGCCTAGATGACGCGAAACAATGAGATCTTTCTCCATATCGGGTTTCCCAAAACAGGAACAAAAACAATCCAGCGCTTCTGTTTCCAAAACAGGGCGATCATGGCGCAACACGGGATTCTCTACCCGACCTTTGACGACTCAATCAATCTTGGGTTTCCAGAGTCGCACTTCCCGCTCACAATAGAGCTGATGGAAACCAGGCCGCCGCACCTTGCTGGGATGGATTCTGAAGCACTAAGGAGCGCGTTCAATACGCTGTTCGAGACATATCGTGATTCAGTTTTTAGAAAATTGATTATTTCAGAGGAAACGATTTCGCAAGGCGGAGCGATCGATCTCGCGCGGCTGGCACGGGCAATGGAGGGTAGCGCTGTCACCGTAGTGATATACGTCCGGCAGTACGATGAGTGGCTCGAGTCATTTTACAACTGGTACTTGGCAAATGCAGTGGATAGGAATATCCGAAATTTCAATGAGTTTCCACCGCGACGGTTTATGGAACGGTTGCTGTTCTCTAATAGGATCGACGCCATTCGCCAGCTGCTCCCCGATTGTCATTATGTGCTGAAATCCTATGATTCAGTTCGAAAGGAGTTGCTGGATGACTTTCTGCACGTTTGCGGGATGTCTGACATTTTGGAACTCCGCAAGTCGGCGGCGGAATTCGGCCGGGAGAATGTTGGCCTTTCAAGGGGGGACAGCCTATTTCTCGCGCAGGTCGTGGCCACAATCGGAGATAGGGATGTGTGGCTTAAGGTCGCGGAGACGTTGGCCGCCAAGGCGCGCTCCGGGGAGCTCAGTCCTTTGGCGGAGTTGAACGCCGGGCAGATGGATGTCGAGACGCGCTCCCGCGCTCGCGCGCTGTACAACGCAGACGTGAAAATTCTTGAGCGGGAATACGGACTGAAAGCTACACCTGCTGAGCCATTGTCCGATCGCGACCGAGAGCGCGTCATCGGGTTGTCCGCGCTTCAGATGAAAAATATGATTGACTTCATTTCAGGTGAACTTGCATCTGACGAGGTCGCGGTACTCAAGCAGGCAGTGATCGCAGCGCCAGCGGAACAACGAACCGCTCAGGATGTTGACTGCCAAGGTAAAAACAAGGGAGTGCCCATGGGTGCAGTACATTTCTCTCTCGACCCTGATCTTGTGGCAGCGTTGAAGGGCGTGCTGCCTCTCCCGGCAATGGTCGAGACCGGTACGTTCCATGGTGATACGCCCCTTGCGATGGCGGAAAAGTTCTCCAGGATCGTAACCGTCGAACTCTCCGAGGAACTGCACAAGTCCGCCAGCGAGCGGCTGCGCGAACACGATCACATCAAGGTTATCAAAGGCAGTTCACCCGAAGCTCTGCAGGGCCTTCGCAAGGAGTTGGCCGACGAGTCCGTCCTCTACTTTCTCGATGCGCATTGGTGCCTGGCCTCCAATACCGCCGGCGACACCTCGCAGTGTCCGCTCCTGGACGAACTGGCAGCAATTGGCCAATTGAACGACACATCGGTCATCTTGATCGACGATGCCAGGCTGTTCTTGACGACTCCGCCGGAACCTCACGAGGCATCGGATTGGCCGCGGTTGCACCAGATCCTCGCCAGCCTGATGAAACTCAGCAGCGTGCACGAGGTCCAGGTGATCAACGATGTTATTGCTTTCGTGCCGCCTGCGGCCAGAGCTGCTTTGTCCGATCACGCGCGCCAAAAAGGGATCGATTGGTTGCATGTCCTGAACAGCAATCGTGCAGACGACAGCAAAATTGCCGCAACGGAGAATGCGAACGCCAAGCTTAAAGAAACAATAGCTAGCTTGAACGAGGTCAACGGAAATCTGCGCATTCGCATTCAGAAACTTCAACGTCAGCTGGAAACATCGACCATATCCCGCATCTCCAAATCGCTGCGCCGCTTGCTCCCGGCGAAGAAGACATAATGCGGCACCATGTCAGATTAGACGTTCGACTCCAACCTTAGCCACGCAGTTTGAACAGCAGGTCGTAATATGCGCCCTCGCTCGCGTGCTCAGCAAATTTATGCTTTCGGACCGGTCGAAAACCATTGCTCTTCAAAAAATCAGTTATTTGAGCAGTGGTGGCGGCCCCTTTATACGATTCAAAATCTGCGGCTTCGACTTGAATGTACTTGAACCGGTTGAGGATAGTTTGCGCTCCCTTCAGGATCAGGTATTCTGACCCCTGCGTGTCCAGCAAAAGTCCATCGTAATCCGGCAAATGAACCCCTTCTTCCAAGATCAATGCTGGCAAAGTCGTAGAGCTGATTTCGATACGGTCGACATAGGTCACATCCGGCCAGATGTCCTTGTGCAATGCGAAGTCGTAAATGGAAGAGGAGGCTCCAGCATTGCTGGAGATGTTCAGGGTGACGATTTTGTTTTCCTGATCCGTAACCAGCGCCTTAAGCGCCCGCTGCCGAGGATATTCTTCGATATTTTTGCAGAGTTTCTCGTAAACGTTCGGGATAGGTTCGATCCAAAGGACGTTCAACCCTAGTTCTGCGTATTGGCGCCGCTCCTGCCCTTCATTGGCGCCGACGTGAATAATACCTCGGCACTTTTTAAACCAGTCGTCGAACTCACCGAAGATCTGTTTCTTGAACGCAACCCAGCTGCTGCTGACATTTTCAGCGAATGTCTTGGGTTTCGGTTTTCTTCTATTCTTTTTCATACGATGTGACTTCCCGCTGATTTATCCCAATTGGATCGGCGCGGATGCTAACTGAACCCATCAGCTCCAGCAACGCTTGAGCCTTGCCTTCGCGCGACGCAAGACGAGTGGTGCCGCGCGGTAACGCAGAACCTCCGCAGCGGTATAATACTGTCGCAACGCTTTGCGTTTCTCAGGCTCGAAGTCGACCATGTGCGAAACCCCTTCCATGCCGATCACGGCGATGGTGCGATCCAGCCGGCCAATAGGCAACCGCTCAATCATGATAGCGCGATAGAGCCAGTCCCAGTCGCTGACGACGGGGAACTCCTCCCGGAATGGGCCGATTTTCTCGAAGACTTCGCGGCGTGCGAAGAGACTCTGATGACAGATCGTCGTCACGGCAAGCACCGGGCGTGTTAGATGACGCGGTTGCGGGAGTTCGACCAGTCCGCCGTCGCCGGAGGCGTGCGCCACGTCGCCGTAGACGAGCTGCAGTTCAGGCCGGGCTGCGAAAAGCGCTGCGACGTCGCTCAAGACGCGGTCGTCTGCAAGTCGGTCGTCCGCATTGAGAAACAGCAGCACGTCTCCGCCGGCGCGCGCGGCACCTTTGTTCATCGCATCATAGATGCCATTGTCCGGCTCGCTGTGGATGCGGAGCCGACTGTGTGCATTGTCTTCGGCGATCCGGCAGGTGTTGTCGCGTGAGGCGCCGTCGATGATGAGGTGTTCGTAGTCCTCATAGACCTGGATGGCGACCGATGCGATTGTCGATGCGATAGATCGCTCGGCATTGAAACACACAGTAATGATCGAGAAGCGCGTTTGCCGTCCGCTCATGCCTTCGGTTTTCCAGTACTTTTGCTCTGCTAAGGCCGCGTATCCGAATGATGGTCGCGAAACCGCCGCCAGTATCGCATGCCGCGTATCAGATGGTGAGGGCTGCCGAGAAGGGTGCTCGTGACCTTCCCTGCCGCGGCCATTGTGCCCGTAGACCGGTTTGGTTGGCCTCTGCCGGCCAGTCCCGTTAGCGCCAGCTTGGCCGCCTCGACAGCGCAAAGCGCTTTCAGGGCAGCAACGCCAGGATCGCCCGGCTCCATTCTTTGCAGGAGCATTTGGGCCATCACGACATTCTGACTCCAGACCCGGTCGCGCGCACCTCCATCGCCAGCCATTGTTTGCGATCCCTCATGCTGACGGTAACGATAAAGCACCTCTGGGGTGTGCGCGAAGCGAAGCCCCGCGCGCTGCATCTTGAGAAGCCAGGCCCGGTCGGCGGCCAGGCCGAGTTCAAGTTCGAAGGGGCCGTGATCGGCAAAAACAGAACGCTTGAAGAACCGGGCATTGATTGCGGGAATGCCGAACAGCAGACCTTCATAGGTCGGAGCACATGTCGGCCGGAACGGGCCGGAACATAGCCTGCCGTCCTGGTCGATCATCTCGAAGGCTCCGGTCACGATATCTGCGTCAGTGGTCGCGAAGATTCCGGCGGCGTGGGAGAGCGCGTGCGGGGCCAGCAAGTCGTCGGCGTTTACGATGCCGATAATGTCTCCCTCGGCTAGAGCAATAGCCCTGTTCATGCCGTCATAGATACCGAGGTCTTTGCGCCGGTCGAGACGTAGATGCGGGAAGCCGCTCAGCACTTTTTCCGTGCCGTCACTCGATTCCGCATCGGCGATGATGTGTTCGACTGAGGGGACTTCGCCCCGTTGCCGTGCAACACTCTCGATTGCTTCGCCGATGAAGCGCGCAGCGTTAAAGCAGGGCGTCACGATGGAGAATTTCAAGGATTTCTTCACCTTCGTTGCGCCCTGCGCTCAACAAAAACGCGGGGACACGGTCGCCCTGACATGGTTGAACAGGGCAATGTCTTCCGCACAGTGTTGCTCCGCAAATTGCTTCACAATGTGAAGCTCGGCAGGATCGTTTCGATTTGTCGTCCGGTTATGGACGCCAATCTGCGCATTGCCGGCGGGCCATTTCAGGGTACGATCAAGATATGACACGAGCCCGGAGATATTATCAAGCGTCACCACGGCGAGGTAGTTTTCTTCCACTTTTCGGATAGCGCTGGCAGCGTCTCCCCGGCGGCCGTTGATCAGCGCGCATTGCTGGTTACTGAGGGCGCCGTGTCCGGACTGAGCGAGGTAGTCAAAGAACGTACGGCAATCCATGCCCTTCGTCGTCACATGAAGTATATGCGGCGGCGTGACCGACACGTATCGATAGAGGGAGTAGAGTCGGTCGACTGGATCGCGGACGACTGAGATGTAGTGGATCGTGCGTCCTTGGAAGAGCCCATCATCGCCGGCCTTGGCGATCTGTGGCCCCAGTCGGCGGTGGAATCCATAGGGGAGGTGGGCACTGAGCGCCAGTACGTTGCGTGCCTGCTCGGCGGTAACCGATGACATGTCGAAATTGTGCAGGCGCGGGTGAAACTGCAGGAAGGTCCGGCCGTAGACGCGTCGCAGCACATCGTTGAATGATGTACCAGCGGCTTTGGGAATGTGGACGAAGACAAGCAGGCGGCGCCAATCCTCCTCGTCCAATCCGTTCTCTCCCACTCTGATCGGTCCGCGAAACCTTTTAAGCAGCGCCCGGCCCAGTCGTCGAGCAGAACCAGAAACAGATTGCAGAGCCACCGTCTCATGACGCTCGGACCGCCCTCCGGCGCTGACCATATGAGCTTCCATTTGATCGTCCTCTGCATTCGAAACGCCCATGCTTAAACTCACTTTCATCCCCATGGACCTTGTGGATATGACGGCTTGAAGCACTCCGGCATTCCGCCCCATCCCTTAATGCTGCACAAACGGGCATGCGCATTCCGCTTAGCACAATCTTGCCACGAGCGCTGGCAGCAAAGCCCGTCGTGGAAATCATTGTTGTTTGTGTAGGGTGCGCCCAAATCCTCATTTCGCGCACTTATCGCGTTCAAGGCTCCAGGCACCAAATTGCAGCTTACGGATGGCAAGGCCATTCTGTTCATCCCCAGGCCTGAAACTAGGTTTCTCCTCCTACCGCGCAGACGGGTTCGAAGAGGCCTCCACAGGGACTGCAACGGCTCGGGTTGCGAGCCGAACCTTCAACCGCTAGGGTCCTCCGTCCTAAAGCAGAGGCTCGGTTTCAATCGCCAGGCTAAACTGTTAGTACGCCGACACGTTCGATCATCGACGGTATTCCATGAAGCTGAAACCCTTATACCTGTTGGCCACCGACCGCCTCCGCAAGAATTGGCTGAAACTCCACAAAGCGGCGATCGTGAATCGCTTGGCGCGTGGCCAGCGCCATTATACGCGCTTCGTCATATTGTGCACGGGCCGCGTCGGCTCGAATATGGTGACATCATACCTGAATTCCAATCCGGCGATCGTCGCCAAAGGAGAGATCTTTGGCCAGCACCATCTGCCCGCTTCAAAGGTGCCCGCAGACTTTGATGTGAAACGGTATCTCGAAAGCGAAGCATTCCACGATTACCCGCGAGGCATCAGCGCGGTCGGTTTCAAGCTGTTTTATACGCATGCAAAGAGAAAACTGCCTCACCGGAATGCCATGTGGAAACTCATTGAAAGTGATCGCTCCATAAAGATCATTCACCTCACGCGAGAAAATCTGATGCGAGCCTACCTGTCGAAGGTCATCGCGGACAGAACTGCAAAGTGGACCCAGTCGGGAATTATCAATGCCGTATCGACCGACGAGAAGCGAACGGAGTTGAAGTATGAAGACTGCCGGCAGATATTTGTCCAAGTCGAGTCCTGGCAAAACGAAGCCAATTCTACTTTTGGCGAACATGACGTACTGCATGTAACCTATGAGAAGATCACCGCGGACCCGGACCCTACGCTTGCAACGATCCAGAAATTCTTGGAGGTCCAGCCACGAAGTCTCAGCTCTTTTCACACAAGGCAGAACCCTGAGCCGCTGGAGACCTTGATCGAAAACTACGCAGCGCTGAAAAGGCAGTTTGCAGGCACTCGTTGGTCTCATTTTTTCGAGGACTGACGTTTGCCGAGAGCAACCGAGGCATGCACCATGCGGCTTAGGGAGCCTCTAATTGAAGTCGGCGGCTGGTAATTCACGTTCTGACCTGCCTTCGAACTTTCCTCCCGCCGATATTGGACACCCCAGGCTGATTGATCTGCTCTTCTGAAAACCGGCTCTTCTTCATCGTCTCACCCCTCGTCAATGGGGCGGAGTCTAACTCAAACTGGAGGAAATTTCGAAGGCAGGTCAAATTTTGAAAACGACCGCAGACGTGTCAGAGCACTCTGCGCCTGACCGAAAATTCCATCAGAGATCAGGAGGAAGTCTGATAGAAAACCAGCCCTTCAGCCGCAGATTATTGACCCCGCCCCCGTCTTCGACCACGAGCCGAACAGCCCGATAAGCGAGACATGTGCGAGACAGCCGCAATTGGGCGTCCAGATGACTTTGTCTAACCCATTGAAATCATTGGTGACCCCGGCGCGATTCGAACGCACGACCCTCAGATTAGGAATCTGATGCTCTATCCTGCTGAGCTACGGGGCCTTTCTTAATTTTTCCGACGGCCGCACGGCCGCAGAACTCGCTGGCGGAACCTATCAGTGATCGATCGCCTCGCCAACACTGCATCCCGCATGAGCAGATGAGTTTCCTTGTCGCCAGCGCCGAACGCAGCCCCGCCCCCACGATAACTTTGGGTATTGCAAACGCGGATCAAGGCTGCGGGCGAGCCGATTCATCAAGTATCACCCAGCCGCGGACACAAGACTGCTTCGAACAACCAACCTGGGGGGGTACGATACGCCAAGCTTGCTGGCATAACAGGCCTTACCCACCAATGTGGACCTTCGAACAAACCGGCCCAACAACGCCGGGGTAATTCAGCGCGTTGCAACCAGGAACATTGGCCCTGTGAAGGGCGTGGAAATCGGTCCATGCCGACTGGCGGCCTTTTTTGCATCAACACTCAAGTACCGCTGACACCGGTGCTTGTCCCCAGTTAACCTAACCAAGACAAATTCGGGCCGTTGGAACCCGGCAGCACAAATGCTAGTGTTCCGACTCTGACATATGGTTCCCTGCCGGGAACCTGAATGTCAGCCCGGAACACTAGGCAACCTTTTGATTGTGTTCTGGATTCACAAACATTTGACGACCTCCACCCGGGAATCAAATGTTTGATCCAGAA
>JAHJSN010000147.1 GCA_018830445.1 Alphaproteobacteria bacterium
CTTTGCTCAACACTGCGCAAGCTTGTGTTGACGATCTAAAGTCGTGTGGGGCTGGGTTTCTTCCAGGCGTCTCGTGCCGCCGTCTGTTGAACCCAATATGCCGGAGACGGCCCGCAGGCGCTGTTACGGGTGGGACAGGGTTCGGATTTTGTTGAAAAAATATCGCGATGGGGGCTGTCGCGGGGGCCAGACGACGCCGCCCCCTGCAAACAGTGCGCTTTGGAGGGTTGAGATTCCGAATTTTCATGTTTCCTGATCAGGCGGGTAAGGAAAAATAGCACCCACACCCTTGCTATATTCGAATATGCGAATATATTGACCTATATCAAATCGACCGCATTGCAATGCACCTGATCTGCGGACGGAGGCCATAGACCCTTGACTGAATTCACTCCTGTCGCTGCCCTCGTCGGTGGCACTATCATCGGGCTCGGCGCCGTAATGGCGATGGGCCTGCTCGGCCGTATCGCAGGAATGTCGGGCATCCTCGCGGGCACATTCTTCCCGAATTCGGCTGAAGACTGGGGCTGGCGGGCCGCATTCATCGCCGGGATGATCGCCGCGCCGACCGTCTACACGCTGTGGACCGGTCATTCGCCCGATTTCGAGATGCCGGCGACCACGACACTCAGCATCGTTGCCGGACTGCTGGTCGGGGTGGGTGTGACGTTCGGTGCCGGCTGCGCCAGCGGCCACGGCGTTTGTGGACTGGCGCGCCTGTCGCAACGCTCCATCGTCGCCACCGGAATCTTCATGGCTGTGGCCATGGCGACCGTGTTCGTTTCCCGTCACGTCATAGGAGGCTGATCATGCGCGTTATCGCTGCACTCGTCACTGGGCTCGTGTTCGGGATTGGGCTGACCACTTCGGGAATGACCAATCCGGCAAAGGTTCTCAACTTCTTCGATGTCGCGGGCAATTGGGATCCAAGTCTTGCTCTCGTGATGGCTTCCGCGTTGCTGACCACAGCCATCGGCTACAAGCTGGTCTTCAGCGCGAAAGCGCCACTTTTTGAAGCCAAATTCGACGTACCCACGCGCAAGGACATCGACCTACCGCTTGTCGCAGGTGCATCTATCTACGGCCTCGGCTGGGGACTCGTCGGCTATTGCCCAGGCGGCGTCATCCCGGCACTCGGTTTCGGGCGACCCGAACCCTGGATCTTTACCGCCGCCCTGGTTGCGGGTATGGCTGCTGCGAGATATGCCAGAAAGTCAATGGCGCAGTCGCCGTCTCGTGGATGGGTAATTGGATGGTCGTCAACAAGGTAACCGACGAAATATCGGTCGCACCACAAATCACCGTCGAAGACGTGGCCGAGATTGCGGCCATGGGCTTCAAGGCTTTGGTCTGCAATCGACCGGACGGGGAATCCTTCGATCAGACCGGCTATGACGCCATCAAGGCGGCGGCCGAATTGCACGGATTGACGTCCGTGTTTCAGCCGGTGTTGAGCGGCCGCATGACGATCGAGGACGTGGCCGCGTTCAAGGAAATCTTTGCGGATGCCCCGAAACCGGTTCTAGCTTATTGCCGTTCGGGAACGCGTTGCACCTTCCTTTGGGCTTTCTCTCAGGCGGGCGTATTGCCGACCGGGGAGATCATCGCTGCGGCGGGCGGCGCCGGTTACGACATCTCGGGCATGGCACCGGCTCTCGAGCAGTTGGCGGCGAACCGGGTCTGACGCCCGCCGGCACAGGCTTCTGGGCCCACTGGCGTTGCCGACGCCAGCATGCCAGACTTGCATCTGCGATTCCATTGGGGTCTTGGTTGCCCTTCAGTTGCCCACCAGCAACCGGGTACTTGGTTGCCCTTCAGTTGCCCACACTCAAAGTTGCGCTTCGGGTGCCAACACTTGCTTTGCTCTACACTGCGCAAGCTTGTGTTGACGGGCCTCCTTCGCTCAACACTGCGCAAGCTTGTGTTGACGGGCCTCCTTCGCTCAACACTGCGCAAGCTTGTGTTGACGGGCCTCCTTCGCTCAACACTGCGCAAGCTTGTGTTGACGGTCTAAAGTCGTGTTGGAATGGGTGCCGACCCAGCACCCGCGCATGACTATTGCGCTTCAGGTGCCGACCCAGCACCCGCGCAAAGGCAATCAGGCTACATCGCAAGGCACAGACATGGCGAACAGGACTGCCGGACCAGAGATCGAGCGACTCATCAAGCTGCTGGCGAAACTTCCAGGACTTGGTCCGCGTTCGGCGCGCAAGGCCGCACTGACCCTCATCAAGCGGCGCGACGATCTCATGGTACCGCTGGCCGAGGCGCTTGCGGAAGCAAAGGACAAGATCGCCATTTGCCCGGAGTGCGGCAACGTCGATACGCTGTCGCCATGCGGCATCTGCCAGCACCCAAGCCGCGACCCGTCGCTGATCGTTGTGGTGGAGGAAGTCGGCGACCTGTGGGCACTCGAACGGGCGGGGGTCATCAAAGGACGCTATCACGTCCTTGGCGGGCATCTATCTCCCCTCGATGGCATCGGGCCAGAAGACCTTACAATCGGCAAACTCGTGGAGCGGGCAGGAGCGCGGGAAGTGAGCGAAGTGCTGTTGGCGCTCAATGCCACAGTGGAAGGGCAGTCCACGATGCATTACGTAAGGGATCTCTTGGCCGATTGCGGTGTTGCCGTCTCGGAGATCCAGAAGGGCGTCCCCATGGGGGGCGAACTCGATTATCTCGACGAGGGAACGTTGGCGGCGGCAATCAATTCGCGGCGGCGCATCTGAGCCGAGGCCCCTTCGCTCGCGGCACGCTGGCTCGCGGTCGGTCGTTCGTATTTGACTGGGACGATTTCCCGCTCTCCATTCGTTACCCGAAGCCGCATCTCACGCGAGTTCCAAAACGTTGCGAAAGCTGAAATGAGCGAACCTGAAATTGCCAGCCGGCCCAAGGCGCGTCCGGAACGCCGCCCGGCGAGCAGACCGAAATTCGTGACCGGTTCGCTGCTGAGTCACTTGCTGGTGATGACCGGGACGAGTTCGCTCGGTCTCGTTGCAATCTTCATCGGCGACCTTGCCAACGTCTATTTCCTCAGTCTCCTCGACGAACGCGAAGTGCTGGTCGCGGCAATCGGCTATGCCAGCACCGTCTTCATGCTCACGATCGGTATCGGTATCGGGCTTGCCATCGCGACGACATCGGTGGTTTCCCCCGCTCTCGGCGCGGGGCGCAATGTCCGCGCACGACGGCTTGCCGTTCACGCACACCTGTGGACGTTCATCGTTTCGTCTAGCCTGGCGCTGGTGGTGTGGCTGCTCACACCCAATCTGTTGGCGATGCTTGGCGCGAAGGGACTGACCTTCGATCTGGCGAAGTCGTATCTCAATATCGCGGTGCCGGCGCTGCCGCCACTGGCGCTCGGCATGACGTCGGCGGCCGTGCTCAGATCGACCGGGGACGCGCGCAGGGCAATGAACGTGACGCTGTTCGGGGCCGTCGCCAATATCGTCTTCGATCCGATCCTCATCTTCGGTTTCGATATGGGGATCGAGGGCGCGGCGTGGGCCTCCGTCATCGCGCGCTTCACGGTAATGGGGGTCGGGCTTTACGGCGTCATCGCGGTCCACAAGATGTTGGGACGGCCGAAGTGGCAGACGTTCATCGCCGACGGCTGGCCGCTCGCCGCCATCGCGCTGCCTGCCATCGCCACCAATCTGGCGACGCCGAGCGCCAATGCGTATGTCACTGCCGTCATTTCGCAGCACGGCGACGGCGCCGTCGCCGCATGGACGATCATCGGGCGCATCATGCCGGTGGCGTTCGGGGCAGTGTTCGCACTGACAGGTGTCGTTGGCCCGATCATCGGACAGAATTACGGGGCGCACGACAAACACCGGATGCACGAAACACTGCGGCTGGCAGTATGGGTGACGGGCGCTTTCACGGTCGGCGCCTGGCTCCTGCTGGCGTTGGCGGCGCCGTTCATCGTCGGCCAGTTCCAAGCCAGCGGGGAGACCGCCGACCTGATCTACCTGTTCTGTCGCTGGCTGTGCCCGCTATTCTTCTTCCTCGGCATCCTGTTCGTCGCCAACGCGGTCTTCAATACGCTCGGGCGCGCGCATATCTCCACCGCGCTCAACTGGGCCAGGGCCACTCTGGGAACAATCCCCTTGGTCCTCATCGGGGAACATTACGCCGGGGCCGCCGGTGTCATTACCGGCCAGATGCTGGGGGCGGTGTTCTTTGGTTCGATCGCGGTGCTTCTCGGGCACAGATTGATCAACTACCTGGGTGATGGCGCACCAAGGCCCGCTACGGCGAACGGGCGCTTCGACCCGGCTATCAATAGATTCCTGGGGATTGCCACGACGCAATCGCCTCGTCTGCCTGACAAAACAGGCTGATATTGCCTCCTCTACCCCCTGGAAAATCACAAGTTTTTCTTGCGCCGCACACGGCTGGGCGCAATAACTACTATGGATCGCGTACGGGGCCGCCGCATTTCGGCCGAAGGGGACGCCACGGGGCTGAAACGAGTCAAGCAGCATGGCCGAAGGTCCATAGCCGGCAAACCCGAATGCATCCTGGAAGACCACCCAGCTGGTCGATCGCAACGTTCGCGGTGCCTCCAGACGGGATGCTGGCTCCAGCGGGGCAACTACCGGTTGGGCAGGAGTTGGTCTCGTCCGTCCGGCGGCTTGAGGGAATATCTTGTCTTCAGCAGACGAAGAACAGGGACTTTCGGCCATCGTCAGAAAGTGGCTACTGGAACTGCCGCGGTATCATAAGCGCGCGGTGCTGGTGCTGACCGATCTGGCGCTGCTGACGTTCGTCGTCTGGTCGGTGATGGCGTTGCGCTATCAGGCGGTCTACTGGCCGCAGTCCTCCCCGGAACTTCTGCTGTTCGCAGCGGCGCCGGTGATCACGGTTGGAACTTTCGCATGGTTCGGACTCTACCGGCTGGTGACGCGGTTCATCGGTTTTCGGGGAACCGTGCGCATCTTCGCCTGCGTCGGACTCAGTGTGCTGATCTGGGCGCTGATCGTGTTCATGTCCGGGCAGCATGGCATTCCGCGCACCGTGATCCTGGCCTATGGCGTCATCGGTGCCGTGTTCGTCACCGCCAGCCGGCAACTGGCCGGACTGGTCCTGAAAAGCGTCGGCATCCGCATTCCTCGCCTGCCGCTCGATATCGAACGCAAGCCGGTGCTCATCTACGGCGCCGGTCAGCTGGGTTCGGAACTGCTTGAATCTCTGCGGCGGGTGTCCGACTGCGAGCCGGTCGGCTTCATCGACAGCGCGCCGTCCATGTGGGGGCAGTACGTCGGCGGCATAAAGGTCTACCGGCCGGAGAAGATCGGCCACGTCATCGAACGCTCCGATGTGCGCGAAATCCTGCTGGCCGTGCCCGAATCGCAGCGGCGCGAGCGACGGCAGATCATGAGCGAACTGGAGAACTATCCGGTCCAGGTCAAGGTGATGCCCTCGATGGAGGAGATCGCCTCCGGCAAGGTCAGCATCACCGATGTGCGTCCGCTCGAAGTCGAAGACCTGCTGGGGCGCGACCCGGTTCCGCCGAACCTCGAACTGCTGACCCGTTCGATCAGGGGCAAGTCGATCCTCGTTTCCGGGGGCGGCGGTTCGGTCGGATCGGAACTCGTGCGGCAGATTCTTAAGCAAATGCCGAACCGGCTCGTGCTGCTCGATATCTCGGAAAGTTCGCTTTACGAAATCGAAATGGAGATCAGCGAATCGATTGCCGAGTTGCCGCCCGGGACCGGCCCGGAGCTGATCGGCGTGCTCGGTTCCGTGCTCGATGACGGCCTGGTGCGGGACACGATCAAACGCTACAGCGTGGAAACGATTTATCACGCGGCCGCCTACAAGCACGTGCCAATCGTGGAACAGAACGCCGGGGTCGGCCTGCTCAACAATACGTTCGGATGCGCCGTCATAGCCCAAGCCGCGCGCGATCTCGGAGTGGAGCGATTCGTACTCATTTCGACCGACAAGGCCGTTCGTCCGACCAACGTCATGGGGGCCAGCAAGCGTCTCGCCGAACTGGTCCTGCAAGCCTATGCGGCGGAAGGCGACTCGGACCCGGGGGGAACAGTCTTCACGATGGTCCGGTTCGGCAACGTGCTCGACAGCTCGGGATCGGTGGTGCGGCGCTTCCGCAACCAGATCAAGAACGGCGGCCCGGTTACGGTCACCCACCCGGAAATCATACGTTATTTCATGTCGATCCCGGAAGCCGCGGAGTTGGTCATCCAGGCCGGGGCGATGGCAACGGGCGGGGAAGTGTTCGTTCTCGACATGGGCGATCCCATCAAGATCGACGACTTGGCGCGGCTGATGATCCGGCTGGCCGGATTGGAGCTGCGAACGGAAGATACCCCGCACGGGGAAATCGAGATCGCTTATACAGGGCTGCGGCCGGGCGAAAAGCTCTACGAGGAACTCCTTCTGGGCGTCAACACGACCGGGACAGAGCATCTGCGGATCATGCGCTCGCACGAACCGTTCCTGCCGTCGGAAGAGTTGTGGCAGAAGCTCGAAGTGCTGGGCGAAGCCATCAAGCGGCGCGACCTCGAGGCGATGCAGAACGTACTGCTGACGACGGTCGAGGGCTACTCTTGCGGCCGGAAGGACGATGACGACAAGCGGTCGGGTGAAGACGGTTCTGCAGAGAAGACCGTTTTCCCAGCAATCTCCCGGACATTACATTGACATGACGAAGGGTGGTGTAGGCAGGACCGGCAGTCGGCGTATTGCGATTGCGGCTCCTCATAGTCGAGAACTCGTCACGGACGACTTGCCCCTGGTGAAGAGCCTGATCGCCGATGGCCACTTCGTGCTGTGCATTTCGCCGGTTGTGTCGGAATCGGATGAGCTGGCCCTTGGCCAAGTTGGCGCCAAGGTCGCCGAGATAGACATCACTGCGGACAAGTTCGCGCTGATGCCCGAGCGGCAGGTGGCAAAACGCATATCCATGGTGCTCACCCAATGGAACGCGGATACCGTGCTGGTGCATGGCAACGAACTGATTGCGCCGGTCGCGGTTGCGGCGAAGAAGAGCCGCCTGCCTCGCATTATCGTGGTTCAGGCGGGAATGAGCGAGACCGGCGACGAAGTAAAAGACGTCAAAAAGCCGGGCACCGAAAAGTTCATCAAGGCATTCGATGCGGCCACCGCCATCCTCTGCACCAACTACGACCATGCCGCACAACTCGAAGATAGCGGATTATTGAGAGAGGGCCTGTCGCCCATCGTGTTGCCGTGGTCGGGTGTCGATCTCAAGTCGGTCGAAATTTCGCCGCTACCGGCGGTCGGTCGCGGACTGAGCGTGCTGATGGTTTCCGAACTGTCGCGTTCGCACGGGGCCTTGGCGTTTTGCGAAGCCGCTGCAATCGTTCGGGAACGGTCGCCGCTTACGACGTTCCATATCGCCGGACACGCCGGGCGGGCGGAAGATGCACTGACGGCTGCCGATCTCGCCCGCTACGCAGATGCGGTCACCTATCTTGGTGACGGCGCCGACCTGGGCGAACTGATCGCACGCTGCCATGTGTTTGCCTATCCTTCCTGGGCGGGAACCAGTCCCGGACCGGCAATCGAAGCGATGGCAATGGGCCGTCCACTGATCGTGGCTGATGCTCCCGGATGCCGGGAACTCGTCGACGAACGCGTCAACGGCTGCCTTTGCCGAGCCGGTGACGCGCGTTCGCTGGCAGATGCGATAGAGAGCTACCTGAAGCGGCCCGACCTCATCCCATCGATGGCGCGAGCCAGCCGACAGAAGGCCGAGCGGCGCTATGACCGTCGCCTCGTCATGGCGGCGCTGTTCGATGTCCTCGAAATTGAGAGAGCAAAGGCCGGAGCGGTCTGAGGGGCAGGATGGCAGGCAAACGGGTTCTCGTTACGGGGGCTGGCGGCTTCATAGGGCAGGCCCTGGTTCCGGCGCTTGCCGATGCCGGCTACCGCGTCCGCGCCGCCGCGCGCAATCCATCGGCGATCAAATCTCGACCTACAGAAGTGGAGCCCGTGGCGATGCCCGACCTCGGCACTGGCGATGCGGACTGGTCGGGACTTGTCGAGGGTTGCGATTATATCGTGCATCTCGCGGGCATCGCGCATGCCAGTAGAGCCATCCCGGAGGCCGACTACAACGCGGTCAACTGCGAAGCCGTACGGACGCTCGCCCAGGCAGCCGGGAAGGCCGGGGTGAAACGGTTGGTCTACATTTCGTCTGTTCGTGCGCAGACCGGCCCGGTCGCCAGCGGGGTGATCGACGAAGTGAGCCCGCCGCGCCCCAGCGATGCCTATGGCCGGTCCAAGCTTGCCGGCGAGGCGGCTCTCGAAGACGTGCTCGAAGGGTCGCATACCGACTGGGTAACGTTGCGCCCCGTACTCGTCTACGGTCCTGGCGTCAAAGGCAACATGGCCGCCCTCATCAAGCTTGCGAAGCTTCCGCTACCGTTGCCGCTCGGCTCGCTCAAGGGGCGGCGCTCGGTCCTGAGCGTCGACAATCTGTCCAGTGCGATACTCTTCTGCCTGAACAGCGATGCCGCAAGCCGCCGCGTTTTTCTCGTTTCAGACCTGGCCCCGATGGTTGTTGGAGAGATCGTCAGTGCCATCGGCAAGGGCTTGAAACGGCCGCCCCGCATGTTCTCCGTCCCCTCCGGTGTACTCTGGGCTGCAGCGAAACTTCTGGGTCAGGCAGACGCGTTGGAGCGACTCGACGGCGATCTCGTCGTCACGCCACAAGCGTTGCGCGACGCGGGCTGGAGCCCGGTCGTGGGGACTTCGAAAGCGCTCGCCGACATGGCGCGAGCTGCCAAGGCGGGAACCTAGTACCCACTATCGCTGATGCGTGAGTCGTGATTCAAGGTTGCGATGAAACGCATCCCGGAAGCGACCCCAATCATATTGACGGACGCGGAACGCGCCAAGCTTGAGGGCTTGATGCGTTCGCGAAAGACCGAGCATC
>JAHJSN010000017.1 GCA_018830445.1 Alphaproteobacteria bacterium
ATTTGATTCCCGGGTGGAGGTCGTCAAATGTTTGTGAATCCAGAACACAATCAAAAGGTTGCCTAGTCTTCTGGGCTGAGTGTTCCGGGCTGACATTCAGGTTCCCGGCAGGGAACCATATGTCAGAGTCGGAGCACTAGTTTCCAACGCCGATGCGGCCGACGTTGGGGAAGAACGATCCGCGGCCCGATCCATTGCCGCCGTTGTGTTCGTGCTGGTGGTAATTGAAGTTGGAGCTCTTCTGGTAAACGCGCGTTTCGTGGAAACCCAGATTGAGCGGCGTTTCGCCATCCGGATTGATGATGACGTGCTTGGTGGGCGGCAGCGGCCGGAAGACCCGCACGCCTTCTTCGATGGTCACGGTTGCACCGTAGAAGGGTCGCGGCTCGATCCGCGTGGTGCGTCCATCCTGGGCCTGGGCCGGCAGGGCGATGACGAGGGCGGCGATCGCCGCTGAGGCGGCAAGAAGCTTAGACATAACACGAACTCTCCAGTCCAACACATTGCGTTTAATTGTAGAATAGCAAATCTCAAGGTGTGGCGTTAACACCTTTTTAAGCATGCTTAACGGCACTATTGTCGACGGCGCGAAGACGGCCGCCCGGTCTAGCCGGAAAGTAGGCACGTCGCCACGTCGAATCGGGCCCCGCGAAGGAATTCCGCCGCGCCGCAGGCCTTCTTGCCGGCCCTCTGGAGGCTTGTGAGTTCGATGGCCCCCGAGCCCTCGCCACACGCAACGATCAGTGTTTCGCCGGCCTCGATCACCTGCCCCGGCGAACCTGTTCTGTCTGAGAGACGCGATCTGAGCGCCTTGACCCGCTCTGGCTTGCTTGCCTGTTCGATCTCGAACCAGGCCCCGGGGAAAGGCGACAGCCCGCGGATCATGTTGTGAACCTCGGATGCCGGACGATTGAAATCGATCCGCGATTCACTCTTGTCGATCTTCGCCGCGTAAGTGACGCCTTCCGACGGCTGCGGCCTACACTCCAGCGATCCGCGCTGCAGCGCCGCGATCGCGCGCACCATCAGTCCTGCCCCGGCTTGCGCGAGGCGATCATGCAACTCGCCGGCGGTCATGTTTGGATCGATCGGAACGCTCTCGGCAAGGCAGACCGGACCGGTATCGAGACCTTGCTCCATGCGCATGATGTTGACGGCGGTTTCGGTGTCGCCGGCCATGATCGCCCGCTGGATGGGCGCGGCGCCTCGCCAGCGCGGCAGCGCGGAAGCATGGCCGTTGAAGCAACCCTCGCGCGGCGCATTGAGAATTGCTGTCGGCAGGAGCAGGCCGTAGGCAACGACCACTGCCGCATCCGCGTCGAGTGCCGCGAAGGCAGCTTGTTCGTCGTCAGCCTTGAGGCCGACTGGATGGCGCACGTCAAGTCCCTGCTCAACCGCGAACGCATGTACCGGCGAAGGCCGCTCGGTCATGCCGCGCCCTGCGGGCCGGGGGGGTTGCGAATAGACGGCCACGATCTCGTGGCCGGCGCCGATCAGTTCCGACAAGGTCGGAACGGAGAATTCAGGCGTGCCCATGAAGACGATGCGCAAGGCTGTTAGCGCTCCCCGGCGTTGATAATGGCAAGCTGCGGCGCATGGTTCAGTCGGCGCGAGCCTGCTTCTTGAATTTGCGGATCACCATATCCCGCTTCAGCCGCGACAGGAAATCGATGATAAGCCTTCCATCGAGATGGTCGACCTCGTGCTGGATGGCGGTTGCAAGCAGACCGTCGGCGGCAAGTTCCTGCTGCTTGCCATTGCGGTCGATGTAGCGCACGACGATATCGCTAGGTCTTTCGATTTCGACATGGACGCCGGGAATCGACAGGCAGCCTTCTTCGTGGACGCGCAGCGTGTCGCCGAGCCGGACAATCTCGGGGTTTGCCATGAAGAATGGTCTCGACCCTTCTTCCTCGTCGGCGACATCGACGACCAGAAGGCGCTTGGGTACGCCGACCTGGATTGCCGCGAGGCCGACGCCCGGCGCGTCGTACATCGTCTCCAGCATGTCGTCCATCAGCCGGCGCACGTCGTCGTCGATCCGTTCGAACGGCGTCGAGACTTCGCGCAGCACAGGGTCCGGCAGGGTTAAGATATCGAGCTTGCTCATGGCGATGAAATAGGGTCTTCGCGCCGGCCGGTCAATCGCCGCGGCCGGCGTTTTTCGACCCTGCGGCAACGGCGTGCCAGCCGATCACGGAGAGGATCTTGAGCCCGGCCTTGATGGTCCCGCGGATGGTTCCCGAAATCTTCGACGTTCCGATCCGCTTGCGGTAGCGCACCGGGACTTCGTGACATGCGAGCCCGGCCCGTGCCGCCTTGACCTGCATCTCGACGGTCCAGCCGAAATCCCGGTCGGCCATATCGAGTCCGGCAAGAGCCTCGAAACGAATTGCGCGGAACGGCCCCAGATCCGTGAACCGCTCCCCCCAGATGATTGCGATCAGGCGGGTGGCGAGCCAGTTGCCGAAGACCTGCTGCGGCGTCAGTGCGCCCGGCTCGGCGCCGCCAAGGATGCGCGAACCGATGACGAGGTCGGCCTTACCAGCTACGATCGGGTCGACGAGTTGAGCCAGGTCCTGAGGGTAATCGGAATAGTCGCCGTCAAGGAATACGACGATATCGACCGGCGGAAGGACAGCTAGTCCCGCAAGACAGGCGGCACCATAGCCCGCCTCGTCTTCGCGAACGACGATTGCGCCCGCCGCCCGTGCCATCTCCGCCGTGCCATCCCGCGAGCCGTTGTCGGCGACCACGATGGCGTCGGCGAAACCGGGTATGTCGGCGATCACCTTGCCGATCGCTTCTTCTTCGTCGAGGGCTGGGATGACGACGCCGATCCGCTGGCCGTTTCGCAAGGAAATTCGCTCCTTCTGCACAAAGCGGCCTGCGCCGTGGAATTCTGCTCTCGCCAGATTCGGCCGCCCGCCGTCTCAGGCCGCCTTTTCTGAGGCAAGCTGGCCGGCGAGGCCCTTGGCGATCAATGCTCGCGTATTGTCGACCCCGTAGAGTTCGATGAACGAGCCGAACCGCGGCCCCTGGCTCGACCCCAAGAGCACTTCGTAGATTGCCTGGAACCACTGCCGCAGGTCTTCTTTCGCATACCCGTTCGACTTGCCGGCTTCGAATACGAGGTTCTGCAATTCGCCCGCATCCGCCTCAGCGGGCGCGTCCGCAAGCGCCTTGGCGAGGGCCTCAAGTGCCTGGCGCTCCCGCTCGTCCGGCAAGCGGAAGTTTTTCGTCGGCGCTACGAAATCCTCGTAATAGCGGATCGCATAGCCGACCATTTCGTCAAGCTTCGGGTGGCTCTCGGCGGTGGCATCGGGAGCCAGCCTGCGGATGAAGCCCCATAGGATTTCGCGGTCGTGCGCGTTCGAAGCGGACACCAGATTGAGCAACAGCGCGAACGTGATGGGTAGTTCGCCCTCGGGCGGGTGGCCGCTGTGAATATGCCAGACCGGATTGTCGAGCTTCTGCTTTGGGTCACCCTTGGGGTATCCGTTGAGGTGCTGGAAATATTCGTCCACCGCCCGCGGGATCACGTCGAAAAACAGCCGCTTGGCCGTCTTCGGCTTCTGGAACATGTAGAGCGAAAGGCTTTCCGGGCTGGCATAATTCAGCCAGTCCTCGATCGTTAGCCCGTTGCCCTTCGACTTCGAAATCTTCTCGCCGTTTTCGTCGAGGAACAGTTCGTAGTTGAAGCCTTCCGGCGGCGTGCCGCACAGCGCCTTGCAGATCTTCGAAGACAGCGTCACCGAGTCGATCAGGTCCTTGCCGGCCATCTCGTAGTCGACGCCGAGCGCCGTCCAGCGCATCGCCCAGTCCGCCTTCCACTGGCACTTGACAGCGCCGCCTGTCACCTTCGTCTCGACCTTTTCGCCGGTCTCCGGATCTTCATAGACAATCGTCCCCTTGGACGGGTTACGCTCGATCATCGGCACCTGCAGAACCTTGCCGGTACGCGGGCAAACCGGCAGGAACGGCGAATAGGTCGCCCGCCGTTCTGCCCCGAGCGTCGGCAGGATGATGTCCATCACCTGATCGTAGACTTCGAGCATCCGCAATAGCGTCGCGTCCATCATGCCGGACGTGTAGCAATCCGTCGCCGAGAAGAACTCGTAGTCGAAACCGAATTTGTCGAGGAAGGCTTGCAGCCGCGCGTTGTTGTGGTGCGCGAAACTCTCGTGCGTGCCGAACGGGTCCGGCACCCGGGTCAGCGGTTTTTCCAGATGCTGGGCGAGCAGGTCCTGGTTGGGCAGATTGGTCGGAACCTTTCGGAGCCCGTCCATGTCGTCGGAAAAGCAGATCAGCCGCGTTTTCCTCGTGCCTTCGGTCAGCACCTCGAAGGCGTGCTTCACCATCGATGTGCGCGCCACCTCCCCGAAAGTGCCGATGTGCGGCAACCCCGAGGGGCCATATCCGGTCTCGAAGATCACGGTCTTCGCTTCGCCGCCCTTGAGCCGGTCGAGCCGCTTGATCAGCCGGCGGGCTTCTTCGAACGGCCAGGCCTTGGCATCGGCGGTAGCGGCCATGATTGCGGGATCGAGGTCAAGAGCCATGTGAACTTTCTGGATGTCTGGAGTAAGGCGCCGGAACACTAGTGTTCCGACTCTGACATATGGTTCCCTGCCGGGAACCTGAAGGTCAGCCCGGAACACTCAGCCCAGAAGACTAGGCAACATTTTGATTATGTTCTGGATTCACAAACATTTGACGACCTCCGCCCGGGAATCAAATGTTTGATCCAGAACACTAGTTGCGCATGGCGCCCCGCGTCAACGCGACAGCCGCTCCGTCCGTGGGCTCGATGCAAATGCAACCCGGTTATTGCCTTGATTGCTCATCCTGACGCTATAGATAAGTGGCGCAACACCATCCTGGAGACCGACATGACCCGCAAGCTTTCCCCTCAGGAAGCCCTGATCTACGCGATGATCACGACCGCGGCCACCGACAATAGGATGTCGGATGCCGAATTGCGGCGCATCGGCACGATGGTCAAGGAATTACCTGCCTTCGATGGCTTCGACGAAACGACCCTTGTCGAACATGCGCAGTCCTGCGGGCTTTTGATGTCCGGTCAGAACGGCCTCGACAACGTTCTCGATGCCATCGCCGACGGCCTCCCCTCGCACATGCATGAGACGGCTTATGTGCTCGCCTGCGAGGTCGCAGCCTCCGACGAGGTCGTCCGCCGCGAAGAACGCCGCTTCCTGCAACTCCTCTCGCAGCGGCTTAGCCTGAACGAGTTGACCTGCGTCGCACTCGCCCGCGCTGCTTCCGCCCGCCACCAGCGGCCATGAAGCGGGCCGATTGAGGCGGGTCGCCGTTTCAAGCATTCGTGGCTGGACAGGTGTGACCGTTGGCCGTCAGGATGGCGATGTTGCGAAGTTCGTTCTCTCGGCCAGCCCCGGTCGGCGCGTCCTATCCGAAATAACGAAAGTCTCCCTCTGTGTTGAAGGCCCGGCTACATTTCCTGCTGCTCAACGTCGGCCATTTCCTCGACCACCTGGTGATGCTGGTGTTCGCCACCGTCGCCGCGCTGGTACTGCGCTTCGAATGGGGGCTGAGCTACGCCGAACTGATCGCCTATGCGACACCGGGATTTGTCGCCTTCGGCATCTTCTCGCTGCCAGCGGGCTGGCTTGCCGACCGCTGGAGCCGCGAAGGCATGATGGTCGTCTATTTCCTTGGCATCGGGGTATCGTCGATTGCCTGCGCCCTGGCCGAAGGCCCGGTTCAAATGGCCGTCGCCCTTTTTGCGGTCGGCATGTTCGCGGCGATCTATCATCCGGTCGGGCTGACCCTTGTCGTCGACGGCGCCAAGCGCACAGGCATGGCACTCGCACTCAATGGAATCTGGGGCAATCTCGGAGTCGGCGGAGCCGCGCTTCTGACCGGTATTATGATCGACACGACGGGTTGGCCGTCGGCATTCTTCTGGCCTGGGATCGTATCCATCGGGCTTGGATTGGCATATCTCGCGCTGATGTGGACCGAAGTCGTTGAGTTGCCGAAGTCACGCCGCGCCGCCGCCCGCGCAAACGGTGGCAAGCCGCCGAGAAAAAGCTATCTGCCCGAGGCGGACCGCGACGTCTACCTGCGCATCACCATGATCGTGCTCTACACAACCGGCATTTCGGCGCTGGTGTTCCAGTCCGTCACGTTCGCAATGCCAAAGATCTTCGAGGAACGCCTGACGGGCATTGCGGAAACCGCCTCCATGATCGGCTGGGTGACGTTCATAGTTGCCGCAATCGCCTCCTTGGCCCAGCTTGTCGTCGGCCATCTCCTCGATACGGCGGGCCCGCGCACGATGTTCCTTTTCGTCGCCGGATTGCAGGCGGTCTGCTTCATGCTGATGCCGGGTCTCGATGGCTGGTGGGCGCTCGTTGTCGCGATGTTCTTCGTCACGGGTTCGTTCGGCCAGTTGCCGATCAACGATTACATCATCGGCAAGACCGCGACGCCCGAACGCCGCGCCTCGATTTATGGCGCCCGGTTCGTTTTGACGTTTTCGGTCTTGGCCCTGGCGCTGCCCCTGATCGGCTGGATACATGCCAATTGGGGTTTCGACATGCTGTTCAGGCTGCTCGCGGTGACTTCGGCGAGTGTCTTCATCGCCGCATCCATGCTGCCGCACCGCGTCCCTGAGCCGAGCGTCGCGCCGCCACCGGCGGCTCCCGCCGAATAGTCAGATACGCGCGGCGAACCGCGCGATGGCATTTGCCGCACCTTCGATGTTGCCCTTGCGCGTAAACCCGCGGCCGCCGCGCGGCCCGAAGTCGTGATCGCCGTCGCCGGCCCAGCACAACTCGATAGCCGGTGAGAGTGCGTAGTCTGCAACCTCATCCTGGGTCCCGAACGGGTCGCGTTCGCCTTGTACGATCAGAGCCGGACACTTCAAGTCCGCGAGGTGAGCCGTTCTCAGGCTGTCCGGCTTTTTCGGCGGATGGAAGGGGTAGCCGAGGCAGACGAGTCCGGATATCTGACCCTTTTCGAGTAACTCGTCCGCCAACATGCTGGCGATCCGCCCGCCCATCGACTTGCCGCCTATCAGCAGTTTGGCATTGGTGCCGATCCTAGCGCGGATTTCGTCGACGGCCTCGACCAACTCGGGAAACATGGTTTCGATCTTCGGCGGCGGCCGGCGCTTTCCGGTTTCCCGGATCTGGCGCATATAGGCGAACTCGAAGCGGGAGACGCTGATCCCGCGCGACAGCAGCATCGGCACCAGCGTTTCAAAAAAGCGGCTGGTCATCGGCTGGCTGGCCCCGTGCGTCAGGATCAGGTGCGCCACGGGTTCATTCTTGGCGTCCGCTTCCTCCGTCATGAATTCCAGCATGTTTTCCGCACCCGTTCACGATTTCACACGGCTTTTTGTAAGACTTGCGCCGCTTCACCCGCGTATAAGTGCCTGTGAAATGAAATTCCAACAAGGTAGCCAAATGGAAGTCCTGCCCGGCATCAGCGAGCCCGTTTTCCGTTTTTCAATCTTCGCTGCGGCGCTGATTGCGATGGCATTGATCGAACTCATGATACCGCGCCGTAAACTGAGCGCTCCCAAGTTGAAGCGCTGGGCCACGAACTTCACCATCGTCGCGATCGATACCGCCGTGGTGCGGTTGATGGGCGCGCTTGCAGTTCCCCTCGTTGCCGTGGCCGCCGCCGTCCATGCCGAATCGAACGGCTGGGGGCTCTTCAATGTCGTGGCTCTGCCGGGCTGGCTGGAGTTCCTGCTGGCGCTACTGATCCTCGATCTGGCGATCTGGTTCCAGCACCTCGTATCCCACAAGGTGCCCCTGCTGTGGCGTCTCCACCGCGTTCACCACGCCGATGTCGATATCGACGTGTCGACTGCGATCCGTTTTCACCCCATCGAGATCGCGCTGTCGATGCTTTGGAAGATCGCACTCGTCTTCGTGTTCGGCCCTTCGGCGCTGGCGGTCGTCGTCTTCGAAGTGATCCTCAACGCCTGCGCCATGTTCAACCACGCCAACATCGCGCTGCCGCGCTGGCTCGACCCCGTCCTGCGCGCACTGATCGTCACCCCGGACATGCACCGCGTGCATCATTCGGTCATTCGCCGCGAACACGATTCCAATTACGGTTTCAATCTCTCCATCTGGGACCGGTTGTTCGGCACGTACAACGACCAGCCCGAAAAGGGCCACGACGGAATGAAGATCGGTCTCGAACAATACCCGGCTCCCGAGCCGACGCGGTTGATCTGGAGCCTGGCGCTGCCGTTTGGCTCAAAACCGGGAAAACACTGACCCACCCCGCCATATTTTGGCCCTACGGCGGCTTCAGCGGTATATGATTAACGCTGCAAGCGACGGAGGGAGCCGATGCGCTGGAGCGGTTTGGTATACGGTTTGGTTTGTATCTTTGTTGTCAGCATTGCGCAGGCTGCTCTCGCGCAGACGACAGCGGTTGCACCGCCTCCCCCGGAAAAAGGTCCTGCCAGCGACGAGCGCCCAGTCGATGTCGCAAAAATTCCTGCCAAGAAGTTGTTCGGCGCCGAAAGCCGCGCTGCCAAGCTGGCGCCGCGCGCAATCGGATTTTATTCGCGCGGTTGTCTGTCCGGCGGCGAATATCTTCCACCCGACGGTCCGGCATGGCAGGCCATGCGCCTATCGCGCAACCGTAATTGGGCGCATCCGGACCTCGTCGACCTCGTCAAGCGCCTTGCCACCGAATCAAAGGCTGCCGGTGAATGGCCGGGTCTCCTCGTCGGCGACCTGACCCAGCCGCGCGGCGGGCCTATGACGTCGGGCCACGCCAGCCATCAAGTCGGTCTTGATGCCGATGTCTGGCTGACCCCGATGCCCGAACGTCGCTTTTCCTGGGAGGACCGCGAGAAGGTATCGGCGGTGTCTATGCTCAAGAATTCGCTCGACGTGAACCCCGAAGCCTTCACCCCCGGTGTGGTCGCGATCATCAAGCGCGCGGCCTCATACCCCGAGGTCGAGCGTATCGGCGTCAATCCGGCGATCAAATATGGGCTGTGCAAGGCCGCCGGTGGCGATACGCCGTGGCTTGCCAAGATCCAAGGCTGGGGCGGCCATACCTACCATATGCATATCCGCATCAAGTGCCCGCCCGGAAGCAACGGCTGCCGTAGCCAGGGCGAACCGACCGGCACCAGTTGCGCGGTTGCCGAGAGGTGGTACGCCGACACGAAAGCCTGGTTGGAAAATCCAAAGAAGGCTCCGAAAGGTCCGAAAACAAAGCGCAAGCCGAAGCCGCCTATGACGCTGGAGGATCTTCCCGACGCCTGCCGTGATGTGTTGGCTGCCGCGCCGACGGGCGGGCCGAAGCTGTTGGCCGAAACGATCGTCCCGCCCGAGCAGAAACCCTCAGGATTGGTCCCGGCAGTGGCGGCTGCTGCGCCCATCCCGATCGGCGAACCAGCCGGACCGGGGGTATTCGCGGCGCCGCATCAACTTCAGCCGTCGGCCGAGGCAGCGCTCGCGGTGCCGCAGCCGAAGCCCGCAGAACACCTGCGCCGAGCCCAGCAGTAGCGGCTTTCCAAGACAATCGGGGGGTGAACCACGGCTGGATGGCCGGCCGTGATCCGGCGATCCGGGGCACTCACCGCCGCTCGGCGCAAGCCACCCCCAATGCCGATTGCCTACGCCCCTCAATAGATGAGATTTACGATGCGACGCCCGTCCCGACCGGGCAGCTGACGCCTGTGCCGCCGAGCCCGCAATACCCGTGGGGAACCTTCGCCAGATACTGTTGGTGGTACTCCTCCGCGAAGTAGAATGGCCCGGCCGGTTCGATCTCGGTGGTGATCGCCCCGAACCCGCGTTTGCGAAGCTCGGTGCCGTAGGCTTCCCTGGTTGCCTCCGCTTGAGCACGCTGCGCATCCGAGAACGTATAGATGCCCGAGCGGTACTGCGTGCCGCGATCGTTGCCCTGCTGCATGCCTTGCGTCGGATTATGGCTTTCCCAGAAGATCGCAAGCAGCCTCGCGTAGGAAATCCTGGCAGGATCGAACACCACCAGCACGAGTTCGTTGTGGTTGGTCTTGCCCGAACAGACTTCCTCGTAGGTCGGATTTGGCGTGTCGCCGGCCGCATAGCCTACGGCGGTGGTGTAGATCCCCTCGCCGATCTGCCAGAACTTGCGCTCCGCCCCCCAGAAGCAGCCGAGCCCGAACACCGCCGTCTCGGTGCCATCAGGGTAGGGGCCTTGCAACGGTGTCCCGAGAACGAAATGCGTCTTGGCGGTCGCAATTTCCTCGGCGCGTCCGGGAAGCGTCTTGTCCTTGGGCAGCTTGGCGGCGGGTTTAACGGTAAAAAACATGATCGAACCTTCTTTGGGCAAAGATTGGCCTTCTGATATAGTGTGTTAAATCCCTGCGGTCATGCGTCCGTGCGGGGGGCCGGCGATCACAAACGAGCGAGGTTGAGGAAAGCCGATGACTGTCGCCACATCGAACGAGCCGACCGCAACTGTTGCCGCGGCCTGCGAAGCGAAGCCGGCCGCGCCGCAGATCTATGCGTCCGGCACGTTGCGCAAGCTCACCTTTTCATTCGTGTTCCTTCTTATGCTGCCGTTCTTCGTCAGCCTTGGGCCGATGTTGTTTGCCAGGGTTGCCCATGGCCACTGGATTGGAACTCCGGGCCTGATCCTGCTGACGATCGCCTTTGCAACGGTGATGGGGCTGCTTGTTGTCGAACTGGTCTCATCCATCCGCTCGCGCGTCGTCCTGGGCGATAAGGCTGCGCGCATCCGCCTTCCGCAGTCACGCGGCCCGATGAGCCTGTTCAGCTACAAGACCTTTGACGTGCCCTATGCGGATATCGCAGCCGTCGAGATGCGGCGCGAAATCTACGGCGGTTCGATTGCCCCGGTTATCATGAAGGGCGCGCGCGTTGTTTTGAAGGATGGCAGCAGCATCAAGCTCGGCTACGTCAACGAGCGCAATGTCGACCCGGCATTTCCCTTCGCCGAGATCGGCGAGCGCATTGCTGCGCGCGCCAACGTTCCGATCGTCGATGTCGGCGACGTTCGCCGCTCCGCTTTCAAGAAGACCTTCGGACTGGTGGCGAGCCCCGACGAGAATGACGTTCTGACCGCTGCCGATGTGGCCGCCATCAACCATCGCCACGGTCAGGTCATCTTCTTCCTCGTCGGGCTTCTGATTCTATTGGTGGGCGTCGGAATTTTCAGCGACATCAACAGCGATATCGGCCACGCCAATCTGCTCTCGACGGGTTTTGGCACGGCACCGGGCGCCGGTCAGTAGGTCAGTTCCCCGATCGGGACGGGTAACCCGGTCAGTTCGCAAAAACGTTGAGTTGTTCGCGGCGCTGACCTGTCATGGCAGCCAGGATGCCGAGCGCGCCGAACAGAAGATAAGTCGGCAGATTGATGATCGGCGCGATGACAATCTTCCACAACAGTGGATGGGTAGCGCTCGACACGGCCTGTTCTGCGGCCGCCACGCTTTTTGGGGCCAGTGCGGCCCAATGTTCCACCAACAGCGTCGGCTTGTAGGGGCCGAAGCCGTCGAAGGCCGGCGTGGCATCTGCAACCAAGGCGATTGTTGCCACCAGGATGAAGACAAACGCGAGGAACCGCAAAGCCGGCAGGCCGATCCCGACGATCAGGTTGAAGGTTGCCTTGGCAGTCCATATGACGGCACGGACCAGGAAAATCAGCAGCCAGTAGACCAGTCTGATAGGCCACACGAGAACGGCGAGGAAGTCTTGAAGGAGGCCCATCGGCATTTCTCTTTCAGCTTTGTACAGACCCTGGCTAACCTGGAACCGGTTCCCATTCAAGGCGGCGGCGCGCGCCTAGCCGATTTCATGGAGTCTTGGCTCTTGCTCTGAGTAAGCTTCTGGGTATATTGCCCGCTTCGCTTTACAATTTGCGAATGCCGGAGGGGTGGCCGAGTGGTCGAAGGCGCACGCCTGGAAAGTGTGTAGGCGGGGAACCGTCTCGAGGGTTCGAATCCCTCTCCCTCCGCCACGACTAAGTCATTGATATTAAACAATAAAATAACGATCCGGCAGGATTCGAACTAGGCCCGTACTTTCCGGGGATTAGCGGCGTTGCGGTCGGCGTGCCCGTGACCAGAGACCGCTCCGGTGCCGAAGATTTTGGCCGTTCACGCCAAAAGTCTCTTACGCCACTTTTGGTGGTACGAAAGTCCGGTCGGACTTCGCGACAAACTCCGGATCTCGGTGAGCGATTTCAGATCAGTCCGAGGCCATCGATCTGCTCAGTCCATGCTGTCGGTAGCCGTCCCTCGATCATGAGGCGGTTCGCCGTTAAATCAGGCGGCTGGCGACCTTGCAGAATGGCTTTGGTGATGTCCGGCGCGAGGAAACTCAGCTTCAGCACTCGAGAGAAGTACGACGGGCTGAGATTTGCCAGGGCGGCGATCTCTGCCATTTTCATGTCAGGCGTTGACCGGTCGAGCAGCCTCCGGCAGCGGTGGGCCTGACCGATCAGGCGGAGGAGGCTGCGATCAGCCTTTTGTTGGATTGGACCGAGCGCACTTCGCCCAGGCGCACCGGGCCCAAGCGAACCGGGAATGAGAAGCGTGTTAGACATTCCGGTGCGCTTGACCCATGCCGGTATGATCAGTGTGTCGGTCGGGCCGCCGATGTCCGACGACAGACCTTGCGTGTCGAGATCTGGTTTAATGATGGCGGGTAGCGCTGACAGCCGAACGGTCAGGTGCACCGATTGGGCGCGAACCTCTGTCCGCGCGATCAACGCTCGCAACAAAGCGCCTCGATGGCTTGCAGTCAGATCGCACCAACCGTCTGCCAGCTTGCTCGCATTTGCGATTGCTTCCTTGTGATTGGCCACAGTGCCCTCACTTGCCGCCTCGCGGATGTAGGCTGCGTCGCGGAGCATTACGCAGATGCGATCCTCGACCAACCTTTCGAGATCGGCGGCCGGCACGCGACAAGCGGCTGCCTCCGCCGTCGGCCGACCGCGTTTGATCAGGGATTGGCTGACATAATAGCGATAACGCGTACCCTTCTTGTTGGCATGCGTCGGTGACATCCGATCGCCTGCTTCGTCGAAAACCAGCCCGGCCAACAGGCTCGGGTCAGTCGCTTTTGACCGTGTGACGCGTTCAACCCGGTTTTCTGTCAGCGCCGCCTGCACCTCGTCCCAGAGCAACTGGTCAATAATGGCATCGTGCAACCCGGGATAGGAGCTGTCCTTATGGACGATCTCGCCGCGATAGATCCGGTTTTGTAGCATCAGATAGAGTGCGCCTCGGGCAAGCGGCTTGCCGCCGATCGCATGCCCGTCGCGATCTTTTCGCCTTTTGCTGACGATGCCGTCGCGGTCCAACGCGTGCTGCAGAGAGAGGACCGATTTGAGTTCGGCATACCGGCGGAAGATATGGCGTACGATCTCGGCCTCGACCGCGTTCACGACCAGTCTGCGATCACTCGTGTCGTTCGCGCCGACGACCGGAATATCATAGCCGAGCGGTGGGTTGCCACCCATCCACATGCCTTTCTGCTTCGACGCTGCGATCTTGTCGCGGATCCGTTCGCCGGTGACCTCGCGCTCGAATTGAGCGAAGGACAGCAACATGTTGAGCGTCAGTCGGCCCATCGACGTCGTGGTATTGAACTGTTGCGTCACCGAGACGAATGAGACGGTTCTGGCGTCGAACGCATCGACGATCTTCGCGAAGTCGTTGAGCGATCGCGTCAACCGGTCGACTTTGTAGACAACCACCGTGTCGACCCGGCCAGCCTCAATATCGACGAGCAGACGCCTCAAGGCTGGCCGTTCCATGGTGCCACCAGAGATCCCGCCGTCATTGTACATCTCGGGTATCGCAACCCATCCGACGCTCTTCTGGCTCAGCACATAGGCTTCGCAGGCCTCCCGCTGCGCGTCGAGCGAATTGAACTCCTGTTCAAGTCCCTCCTCAGACGATTTGCGCGTGTAGATGGCGCAGCGGATGACCGCTGCGCCGGTGGAGCGAGACCGTGTCTGGCGGCGGCTCATTGGGCTGCCTCCGACTCGCGTCGGCTACCAATTCGCTCGTTAATTCCGAAGAACCGTGGACCCGACCAGCGTGTGCCGGTGATTTCTCGGGCGATGAGCGACAGCGAGCGCCAGTGCTTGCCGTTCCACGTAAAGCCGTCTTCGAGAACGACGACCTCGTGGGTCTTGCCGCGCCATGCCCGGATGAGCTTGGCGCCGGGACGAAGTCCGATGCGCCGCGATTTCGCAATATCTGCCTTGGCCTCGAGTGTGTCGGCGAGCGCGTCCAGTTGCCGTTTCGTGGCCGCGCTATGCCCACCCAAAGCACGTTCCTGGATCTTCCAGGCGACACCGAGTTCGAGAAGATCCCTGTTCAAAAACTTGGGTGGATACTGTTTATAGAGCTGCCGCCATGCCGATCTCAGTTCGGCATGGCTCGTGTTACTGAGCGCTGCAACTTCCTTGGTTGCGCGCTCCTTATTTATTTCAGCAGGGTCCCGTATGGCTCAGCCTTTCCGCGTGGAAAGGCGATAGGCTTTGCGGCTGGCATGGGCATCAAGGTGGAAGTCAAAGCCCCGCGCTTTCAGCCGGCTCAGCGCGCCCAGAACTGAATTTCGTCGCCAGCCCGTGACTTCTACCAACTCATCAGCCGTGGCGCCGGACTTGGTTGCCAGCCGATCAACGATCTGACCGAGCTTGCCGCCAGGGCGATTAGAAATTATCAGACGCTGCGAAAGTGGTTTCCTGTCGGCGATCTGAATTCGTTGGCGGGACGATGTCGCCCCGGATTTGGCTGCATTCTTCATCTTGTCGTTCTCCAGGTTTGGCCGCGCTGAGTTGCGCCGCTTCAATGGCCGCGCGCTTCCAGCGGTGCCACCACCTGAAGCCCCGGCGATCGACGACCAGGGCGAGCCACACGAAGCCAGTTCAAGCCTCGCCGCCCAGACAGTACCGCTCTTATGGACGGCGAAGTCCAGAGATAAGGACGATCAAATGTCGGATTTCTCCAGCTTTAACCTGTTGATATTATTGGGCAATAACGGGGGCTTGGGCGTGGGCCAGAACAGCAGTACCGAGGGTTCGAATCCCGCTTCCTCCGCCATAAGTTATGGAATCTCAACGATTATTTTGAATTCCCCGACGAGATTCGAACTTGTCCCGGTGTTTCCGCGGGTTCCGCGCGGCCAGACTGTGCGACGGGTCGCAGAGACCGCTTTGGTGCCGTTGTCAGGCCGCTGCACCCGAAAAAGTCTCCTATCGGGTTTCGAGCGGTACCACTGGCGACGGACGACGCCCAAGCTGTTGCAGTTCGGGGGGGGGGGAACGACGAACGCACCGTCGCGGGCGACGGCGGCTAGTGGCAGTTTAGTGGCCATCGTGATGCGGTTAGTCGAAACCGAACTGGCGACGTTGATCTGACCAGCAGCTGGCAAACTTGCCGCTGCTCATCAGCTTAATTGCACTGAACTCGGGCGGCTGAAGTCCTTGCAGAATAGCTTTCGTGATGTCCAGTGCCAGGAAGTTCAGGCGAAACACGCGGGTAAAGTAAGACCCGCTGACGCCCACTTCGGCTGCGAGATCCCGCATCGATCTGGCGTTGCTGTTCATGACCAGATCGTTGAAATTTCGCGCCTGAGCAATCAGCCTCTGTAAGCTGCGGTCATACCGTCGCGTCGGCTCAGATCCGAGTGCGCCCTGGATCAGCAATTTCGTTTCCAAGCCGGTTCGCCGCAATCGGGCCGACACCGATAGAACTTGGATCGGTCCTTCCGGCTTTCCCGGTAGCCGCCGGATGTCGAGATCGGGTTTCACCACGTCGGGCAACGCAGTGAGACGGATCGAGATCTCGATCGTCTCGGGCCGGATATCCACCCGCTCTACAAGCGCGTGCAGGATGCCACGCTTCGCGGACGCCGGCAGGGCGGGCCAGCGGCGCGCGAGGTTGGTCGCATTCTCGATCAGCGATTTGTGTGATGCGACGGTCGTGGAGCCGGCGGCGTCGAGCATGGCGGTCTCGTCACGCAGCAGCGCGCAAATGCGATCTTTCACCAGCCTCTCGAGGTCGGCTGCCGGGACACGGCACGCCGCTTCGGACGCCTGCGGCCGGCCGCGCTTGATCAGCGACTGGCTGACGTAATAGCGATACCTCGTTCCCTTTTTGTTGGCGTGCGTCGGCGACATGCGTTCGCCGCTGTCGTCGTAGACGAGGCCGGCCAGCAAGCTCGGATCAATTGCCTTGGATCGCGTCGTCCGCTCGACGCGGTTTACCGCGAGGGCGGCTTGCGCCGCGTTCCACAACGCTTCGTCGATGATCGCATCGTGCAGGCCGGGATAGCTCGCGTCCTTGTGGACGATTTCGCCGCGATAGATCCGGTTCTGCAGCATCAGATAAAGCGCGCCGCGGGCGATCGGATTGCCGCCTCTTGTAGTGCCGAAGCGATCGAGCCGGGCCTTGCTGACGATGCCGGCCGCATCGAGGTCCTCCTTGAGCGCACGGACCGATTTAATCTCTGCATAGCGGCAGAAGATGTGGCGGACGGTTTCCGCCTAAGTGGCGTTCACGATCAGCTTGCGATCGGCGACGTCGTAGCCGAGCGGCGGGTTTCCACCCATCCACATGCCCTTCTGTTTCGAGGCTGCAATCTTGTCGCGGATCCTTTCGCCGGTGACCTCTCGCTCGAATTGAGCGAATGACAGGAGCATGTTGAGCGTCAGCCGCCCCATCGACGTGGTCGTATTGAATTGCTGTGTGACAGAAACGAACGACACGCCCTTGGCGTCGAACGCGTCGACGATCTTGGCGAAGTCGGCGAGAGAGCGCGTCAAACGGTCGACCTTGTAGACGACCACCGTGTCGACCCGGCCGGCCGCGATGTCGTCGAGCAGCCGCTGCAGGGCCGGCCGCTCCATCGTGCCGCCCGAGATACCGCCATCATCGTACATCTCGGGCAGTGCGACCCAGCCCGCACCCTTCTGGCTCTTGATATAGGCCTCGCAGGCCTCGCGCTGCGCATCAAGCGAGTTGAACTCCTGCTCGAGCCCGTCTTCGCTCGACTTGCGGGTGTATATGGCGCAGCGGACAACCGCTGCGCCATTAGGACAATGGACCGGGCGCTTCCTACTCATGATCGTGCCCTTCGGTGTCCGCCGCCGCGGCGACCGATTTCGGGATAGTGCCTGTCAGCCCGAAAAACCGCGGCCCAGACCAGTGCGTGCCGGTCATCTCGCGCGCGATTACTGAAAGCGAGCGCCACGTCGTGCCCCGCCACTGGAAGCCGCCCTCCACGACCAGGACCTCGTGCGTCTCGCCGCTCCAGGCACGGACCAGCCGCGCGCCCGGTTTCAGGGTGACCTTGCGCGCCTTCGCCAGATCAGACTTTGTGGCCATGGTTCGCGCCAGCTCGCTGAGCTGGCGCTTCGTCGCGGCGCTGAGCCCGCCGAGCGTGCGCTCCTGCAGCTTCCACGCGACGCCCAATTCGAGCAGATCGCGGCTCAGCTTCTTCGGCGGATGTGACCGATGGAGCCGTCGCCATTCCACGCGCAGATCAGATGCGTCCATCTCGGACAGGGTAGCCAGCGCAGCGGCAAGCGTTTCGGTGTCGGCGCACTTTCGCGCGCCGACGTTCGAAGATGGGATTTCCTTGGGGGACGCGCCCATATGGATCAGCCCCTCGCACGCGCTAGCGTTGCAGGCTTCGCCGCGCCGACGAGGCGGTACGCCTTGCGGTCGGCGTGAGCGTCGAGCTGAAACGTAAATCCGCGCGACTTCAGCCGGCTCAATGCGCCGAGCACCGAGTGCCGCTGCCAGCCCGTGGCCTCGACCAGTTCGTCCGCCGTCGCGCCGCTCTTGGCGGCAAGGCGGTCGATGATGATCCCCAGCTTACCAGCGGGGAGCGGGATCGATGGCGCGACCGCAGGGTCTGCCGTTTTCTTGCGAGCGGTCTTGCGTTTCGGGGCGGATGTGGTCGTCATCGCGTTAACCATGTGGTGATGCTCCATTGTCGGCCACGCGGAACGCATGGCCTTGCACCACCCGAAGCCCCGGATCTGGTCCCCGAGGCGGCACCCGCGGCCCGTAAGGACCGCGCGTCACGCCGTCAGTACCGCTCCAGTGGCCGGCGAAGTCCAGTCGAAAAGAGCCGGCGCCTGGATGACTCCCATGCCAGTGGCGCCGATCCTATGCCGATGCTCGTAGGCCAGATCGGCAAACATTGCGCGGCGAATACTTGGTCTTCTTTGCGGAGAAAGCGGTCATCAGCATTCCGTCCGAGCTGGTCACTCTCAGGCTCCGCAAAGTGTCCGCTTGACCTTCAGCACCAGAAGATCTTGGTTTGTGGCAATCGGCCAGAAGCGCTATAATTCGAATAAAGATGATCAGTCGTGGTGGTGTCCTGGCCCCATTCGCGGCACAAGTTTCTAAGTTAGAATCCGGCTGCCATTGGCTAGAATCTGGACTGGCCGGAGCGCAGCGTAGGTCAGGGCGAATGCGAGCGGAAAGCTCGTTTGAGGTGTTGGTGGGCGAGTACCAGAGCATTGAAATAAGAGGGCGCGAATAAATGCGCGCCCTCGATGGTCGTTTCAATTAAAGCAGCGGTTGCTGCGGACGCATGTCTTCGGTTTTTATACCAGCAACCGAGACAGGGTTCTTCATGGCGTCACGGCGGAACGGCTCTCCCAGTTCCTGGTTCAGGACGACCTCTATCAAAGTTGTCACGCCGTCCTCCATCTGTTCTTTGATTGCGGTACGCAACATTTCGGTGACTTCATCAGGCGTTCTTGCCTGGACGCCTTTCAGACCACAGCCTTCTGCCACCTTGGCGTAATTCACACCAACGTTCAGCTCCGTGCCGACGAAATTGTCATCGAACCAGAGCGTCGTATTGCGCTTTTCCGCGCCCCATTGGTAGTTGCGGAAAACAACCATCGTGATAGGTGGCCAGTCATTTCGACCACATGCCGTTAACTCGTTCATCGAAATGCCAAAGGCGCCATCCCCGGCGAAGCCGATGCAGGGTGTGTCGGGACAACCGATTTTTGCTCCGAGAATTGCAGGCAGACCGTAGCCGCAAGGGCCGAACATTCCAGGCGCCAGATATTTGCGGCCTTTCTCGAAGGTCGGGTATGCGTTCCCGATTGCGCAGTTGTTGCCGATATCGGTAGAAATGATGGCATCCTGAGGCATTGCCGCCATGATCGCCTTCCACGCCTGACGCGGGCTCATGCGGTCGGGGTCGCGCTCGCGGGCGCGCTTGTTCCAGGTGATGCCTTCGTCATCCGATTCGCTTTCCATGGAAGAAAGTTCCTGAAGCCAACGCGACTTCGTCGTCGCGATCAGATGCTTGCGCTCCTGGCGCCCCTTGTCGCCTGCCGTCGGTGAAAGCTTAGCGAGCAACTGCTCGGCGACCTGCTTGGCGTCGCCCTGAATGCCGACGGTCACTCGTTTGACAAGGCCTATACGGTCGCCGTTTATGTCGACTTGAATCACCTTGGCGTCCTTTGGCCAGTAGTCATACTGGTAGCCCGGCATGGTCGAATAAGGATTGAGCCGGTTGCCAAGTGCGAGCACGACGTCGGCTTTGTTAATGAGCTGCATTGCGGACTTGGAGCCATTGTAGCCGAGTGGACCGACTGATAGCGGGTGTGAGCCCGGGAAGGCATCGTTGTGCTGGTAGTTGCAGCAAACCGGCGCATCCAGCCGTTCGGCAAGTTGCCGGGAGGCATCGATGCCACCGGCGAGAACCACGCCGGCGCCGTTCAAGATCACAGGGAACTTGGCTTCGGATAGAAGGTCGGCTGCGCGCTGAATAGCTTCCGGATCGCCGCCGGGATGCTTCAGGTTGATGATCTGCGGCAGCTCGATATCGATAACCTGGGTCCAGAAGTCACGCGGTACATTGATCTGAGCAGGTGCGCTTCCACGCCAGGCTTTTTCGATCACCCGATTCAGGACTTCGGCAATACGGGATGGATCTCGCACTTCTTCCTGGTAGCAGACGCAGTCCTCGAACATTGCCATCTGCTTGACTTCCTGAAAGCCACCCTGGCCGATGGTCTTGTTGGCAGCCTGAGGAGTGACCAGCAGCAGCGGCGTGTGGTTCCAATACGCGGTGATGATCGGCGTCACGATGTTCGTGATGCCCGGGCCGTTCTGCGCAATGGCCATCGACATCTTGCCCGTTGCGCGAGTGTAGCCGTCGGCGCTCATCCCGGCATTTACCTCATGGGCGCAATCCCAGAACTTAATTCCGGCGTCGGGAAACAGGTCCGAGATCGGCATCATTGCCGAACCGATGATGCCAAAGGCATGTTCGATTCCGTGCATCTGCAGGACTTTTACGAATGCCTCTTCTGTGGTCATCTTCATGGCTGATACTCCTCTGGGAAAATAGAGCCGGGTTGTTTCACTCAAGCTTGCTGGCGCCTGCGATCGGCAAGGATCATGTCGCTGGCTTTTTCGCCGATCATGATGCACGGCGCGTTTGTGTTGCCGCTTACGACAGACGGCATGATCGAGGCGTCCGCGATGCGCAAACTCTTGAGACGGTGAACGCGCAAGCGGTCATCAACGACAGCGAGTGGATCGCTGCCCATTTTACAGGTAGATGTCGGGTGGTAGATCGACTGACCCATGCTGCGGGCCGCATCGAGGAGTTCTTGGTCTGTCTGAGGATTGCCCTTGGGCATTGTCCGACATCAACACCTGTGAGACTAAACTAGCGGCTTGAGGAACGGATGATTTTGGGCTCATCGTAACCACTGAGGAGTGGAGCATGAGACAGAAATCCAGCCCGCCAGAGACACCGTCCGAGCGGCTCGTGCGCGATA
>JAHJSN010000148.1 GCA_018830445.1 Alphaproteobacteria bacterium
CATTTGATTCCCGGGTGGAGGTCGTCAAATGTTTGTGAATTCAGAACACAATCAAAAGGTTGCCTAGTCTTCTGGGCTGAGTGTTCCGGGCTGACATTCAGGTTCCCGGCAGGGAACCATATGTCAGAGTCGGAACACTAGCTGGAGTTCTGGTCTGGCACTTGGCCGCCAAAATTCAGAGTCGGAACACGAGCCACCTGCGGACGACCAACCCCGCGCCGCACATTCCTCCCACGCAAAGGACGCCGATGACCGATACCGCCGAAGATCGCCCCCGCGTCGGGCTGTTCGTCACCTGCCTCGTCGACATGTTCCGGCCCTCGGTCGGCATGGCCGCCGCTCGGCTCATCGAATACGCCGGCTGCGACGTCGTCGTCCCGAAAGCCCAGACCTGCTGCGGTCAGCCCGCCTACAATTCCGGCGACAGACCCGACGCCACGGCGCTCGCGCTGCAGACCATCGCCGCGTTCGAAGGCTGCGACTACGTCGTCGCGCCATCCGGTTCGTGCGCCGGTATGCTGAAAGCCCATTATCCACGGCTGATGGATGAAGGAACCGATGCTCACGCCCGCGCTGCCGCCTTCTCCGACCGCGTCCACGAACTTGTGTCCTTCCTCGTCGACGTCCGCGGCCTCACAAGCGTTCCCGGCAATTTCACCGGCAAAGTCACCTACCACGACAGCTGCTCGGGCCTGCGCGAACTCGCGATCAAGCAGCAGCCTCGCCAATTGTTGACATCGATCAAGGGAGTTGAACTGAAAGAGATGGAAGATTGCGAAATCTGCTGCGGCTTCGGTGGCGCCTTCTCGGTCAAGTTCCCCGACATCTCCAACGCCATGGTTGAAAAGAAGTCCGCCAACATCGCCGCAGCGGACGCCGACCTTATCCTGGCCGGCGATCTCGGTTGCCTGATGAACATGGCCGGCAAGCTCAGCCGACAAAAGAGTCCGGTTCGCTGCCGGCACGTGGCCGAGATCCTTGCCGGCGAACTGGACGAGCCTCCGATTGCCGCCGCTCCCGCCCAAAAGTGAGTGCGGGGCCGACCGGTCGGAGTGAATTGTGGAAACGACCCAAGGAGCCCGCGCGCATGTCGCATGTCCCCCACGAACTTGCCGAAGAATTTCCCGACATGAAGGACCGCATCCACGAACTCAAGCTATCGAACGGACACTTCGCCCGGCTCGCCGACGAATACCACACGCTCAACCGCGAAATTCACCGTGTCGAAGCCGCCGGCATCAACGTCGACGACCCGACCTTCGAAGACCTGAAAAAGAAGCGCCTTGCCATGAAAGACGAAATCTATCGGATGCTCAACGGCGACTGAGCACCGCCGGAATTCGGGGCAGGAGCCAAAAAATGATCTTGCAGCTGGCCCGCCCATGGGTCAGCTTGGCCGTATGCACCCCACCGCACACGATTTCAAATCAAACGCCCGGGCCGCACTCGCCGACCGTCAGCTGCAGGAAGCCCTCGCTGGTCTTCCCGGCGGCCTCGTCGCCCAGCGCGCGGCCGCCCGCGACCGCTTGCCGGAGTTCGAGAGCCTTCGCGATTACGGACGCGACCTGCGCAATCACACGCTTGCCCATCTGGACCTTTACCTTGAGCGCTACGAACAGGCGGTCATCCAGGCCGGCGGCCATGTTCATTGGGCCCAATCCGGCGATGAGGCTTGCGCGGCGATCCTCAGGATCTGCCAGGATGCAGACGCCAAGCTCGTCACCAAGGGCAAATCGATGGTCTCCGAGGAGATCGGCCTCAATGCCCGCCTCGAAGCAGCAGGCCTAGAAGTCGTCGAAACCGATCTTGGCGAATACATTCTGCAGATCCGCAAGGAAACGCCCAGCCACATCATCGCCCCGGCGATTCACCTGACACAGGCCCAGGTCGAAGCCGACTTCCGGCGCCAGCATACCCGGTTCCCCAAGGACCGGCGTCTCGTTGAGCCCGCCGAACTGGTCGACGAAGCCCGCCAGATCCTTCGCGAGAAATTTATCAACGCCGATGTCGGCATCACCGGCGCCAATTTCCTGATCGCCGAAACCGGCTCGTCGATCATCGTGACGAATGAGGGCAACGGCGACCTCACGCAGTCGCTGGCGAAGGTCCACATCGTCATCACCTCAATCGACAAGGTGGTCCCGACGCTCGACGACGCAGCCGCCCTCCTGCGACTTCTCGCCCGCTCCGCCACCGGCCAGGAAATCACCTCCTACACGACGTTCTCGACCGGCCCCCGTCGCGACGGCGATCCCGACGGCCCCGAGGCCTACCACGTCATTCTCCTCGACAATGGCCGCACCGAACTTTTGGGCTCCGAATTTCGCGAAGTACTTCGCTGCATCCGCTGCGGCGCCTGCATGAACCACTGCCCGGTCTACAATGCTGTCGGCGGCCATGCCTACGGCTGGGTATATCCTGGTCCCATCGGCGCGGTTCTGAACCCGGGCTTCATCGGCACCAAGGAAGCAGGGTCGCTACCCAACGCGTCGACGTTCTGCGGACGCTGCGAATCCGTCTGCCCGATGCGCATCCCATTGCCGAAGTTGATGCGCCATTGGCGCGAACGCGAGTTCGTGCAGGGGGAGACACCGTTCGTAACCCGCATGGCGTTGAAGTCCTGGGCGATCCTCGCCCGGCGTCCATGGGCTTATCATGCACTGTCGAAAGTGCTGAGCCGGGCGATGAAATTGGCCGGCAGCGGCAAGGCTGCTTTCACATGGCTTCCCTTCGCAGGCGGCTGGACCGGCGGACGTGATTTCCCAGTTCCACCGGGAAGGACGTTTCAGGAAATCTGGGCAGCGCGCGAAAAGAAGTCGACCAGGCAGGAGCGCGCGAATTGAACTCACCGACAACCCGCGCCCGCGAATCGATTCTCTCGAAGATCCGCAAATCGATAGCCGACGAAGCGAGTGACAACGCGCGCAGGTCCGCGGTCGTAAACCGCATCTCGGCCAAACCCAGGGTTGCCGCACCCCAGCGCGTCGCCGCACCCGATACCGATCTGATAGAACGCTTCAAGGATGAACTGCGCCGCCAACTGGCCACCGTCATCGAAGCTGCCGCCGCCGCCGAAATTTCGCCCGCGTTAGCCGAATATCTTCGTACCAACAACCAGCCGCTGCGCGTGCGTCACGGTGCCGACGCCTACCTGTCATTACTTGATTTTCAGACAACGCCGGGCTTTGAAATTCTCAAAGGCCGCGCCGCACCCGACGATTCGGCCGGCTTGTCATTAGCATTCGCAGGTATCGCGGAAACCGGAACAATGGCCCTCACGTCGGGCGCGGATAATCCCGTCACCCTCGGCTACCTGCCCGACACGCACATTATCGTCGTGCCGCGCAGCCGGATACTCGCAACCTACGAGGATGCCTTCGAACTTTTGCGACGCGAGCGCGGCTCGCAGCCGATGCCGCGCACGCTGAACCTCATTACCGGCCCATCGCGCACCGCCGACATCGGCGGGCGCATCGTCATCGGCGCCCACGGGCCGCGGCGGCTGTTGGCGATCATCGCCGGCGACCTTTAGAAGTCCTTCCGGCAACAGCCCATTCAAATGCAAAAGAAACGAACGGCTTTCAACGTTTGAGGCATCCCCTCATGCAGCTCTGCAATTGCCGGTCGCAGGCGGCGCTGCCCTTCGTTTGAACGCGGCACTGGCTGTGCGCAGCACGGCACTGGGCCGCACACGAATTGGCAACGAGCATCGGCTTGATGACGATACTGTCGGCGGCCACAAGCCCCGCCGACATCGCCAGCACAACGCCACCCAGAATGAATGATCGGCGTTTCAATGAATTCCCTCCAACGACCCGATCCACTGCCAGACGGCCCGCTAAAGCGCCTGAGAAAACGCAAGGTGGATCAGTATAAGATCAGATTTTGCCAGTCCCAACCATATTGCCGCCAGCATGAATACCCGCTGAACCGGTAAAAATGCACGCAATATCAATTAATTAGATAAATGCCGCCAGCGGCCGACCGACCGGACCGCCATCTTTTCTTAACAAAATCCGCACCCTGTCCCACCCGTAACAGCGCCTGCGGGCCGTCTCCGGCATATTGGGTTCAACAGACGGCGGCACGAGACGCCTGGAAGAAACCCAGCCCCACACGACTTTAGATCGTCAACACAAGCTTGCGCAGTGTTGAGCAAAG
>JAHJSN010000149.1 GCA_018830445.1 Alphaproteobacteria bacterium
CCGCAAAGAGCTGATGGCCCACATCGACGCCTTCATCGCCGCCTACAACGTCGATGCCAAGCCGTTCGTGTGGACCAAGTCCGAGGTTCATCAGAAACGCCTCAAGCCCTGTTTCGCGGATCAGTGATTCTGGGTACTAGGCCTTGTGCCTAGGACCCATCGCGCCGCGAGTCTAAAGTCCGCGATTCGTGCCAACCGGCAGCAACGATGGAATACCTCAAACCCGGATTGGCCAGCCACCGCTAGCCGGTCATGCCCGCCTGCGACCATCACCCCCAGCCGCACCATGGGTCCCGGGGTTCTGCCGGAGGCGGGCACAAAAGAGTGTCCCGGGATGACATTGGGAGGATGCCGGGTCTGATGCGCGCCGCATCCCCACCACCGTCATTCCCGCGCAGGCGGGAACCCAGTCAAGCCGCTGGAATTGATACGTTTTCGAAAAAAGTTCGCCGCTCATAACCAGGCCGGATGGCAGGACACCAAGGAGGATTGCCGGAAGTCTCCTTGTGACGTGCTTGGGTCCCGGCCTTCGCCGGGATGACGACGGAGGGTGTCGCTACGGCGGCGGTCAAAGAACAGATAAAACGACCCGGTCAGCTAGGTGAGCAAGCCCGAGGATGACATTGGGAGGGCGAGGGGCCGGCACCGAACTCGGCGACCACCCGCGTTGAAGGGCGGGGGTGGAGCGACGGAGAGGTAGCAAGGGGCCACCCGCCTCAGCCTAATACTGTCATCCTAGGCCTTGTGCCTAGGACCCATCGCGCCGCGAGTCTAAAGTCCGCGATTCGTGCCAACCGGCAGCAACGATGGAATACCTCAAACCCGGATTGGCCAGCCACCGCAAGCCGGTCATGCCCGCCTGCGACCATCACCCCCAGCCGCACCATGGGTCCCGGGGTTCTGCCGGAGGCGGGCACAAAAGAGTGTCCCGGGATGACATTGGGAGGATACCGGGTCTGATGCGCGCCGCATCCCCACCACCGTCATTCCCGCGCAGGCGGGAACCCAGTCAAGCCGCTGGAATTGATACGTTTTCGAAAAAAGTTCGCCGCTCATAACCAAGCCGGATGGCAGGACACCAAGGAGGATTGCCGGAAGTCTCCTTGTGACGTGCTTGGGTCCCGGCCTCCGCCGGGATGACGACGGAGGGTGTAGCTGCGGCGGCGGGTCAAAGAACAGACAAAGCGACCCGGACAGCATCATGGGTCCAGGGGCTTGCCCCTGGTTCGGGAGTTTGAGGGGCTGAGAGCCCCTCATGTTCGCTGCAGGCGAACCCCTACTCCGCCGCCTGCTTGCGCCCGCCCGTTGACCGCCCACCGCGCTTGCTCCGCGCAGCGGCAACCTTCGCCGCCCCGCTCGCGGCCACCTTGCCCCGCCGCTTAAGAAGCTTCTTCAGGTACCCGCCCGTGTAGCTTTCGGCCACCGCCGCGACATCCTCCGGCGTTCCGGCCGCCACCACGCGCCCGCCGCCGTCGCCGCCTTCGGGGCCCATGTCGATGATCCAGTCGGCGGTCTTGATGACTTCGAGGTTGTGCTCGATGACGACGACGGTGTTGCCGGCTTCGACGAGCTGATGCAGGACTTCCAGAAGTTTCGCGACGTCGTGGAAATGTAAACCCGTCGTCGGCTCGTCGAGAATGTAGAGCGTCCGCCCGGTCGCGCGTTTGGAAAGTTCCTTCGCCAGCTTCACGCGCTGCGCTTCGCCGCCCGAAAGTGTGGTGGCCTGCTGGCCGACCTTGACGTAGGTGAGCCCGACCCTTTTCAGCGTTTCGAGCTTGTCGCGGATCGACGGCACCGCCTTGAAGAATTCCGCGCCCTCTTCCACCGTCATGTCGAGCACGTCGGCAATCGATTTTTCCCGGAAGCGAACGTCCAGCGTTTCGCGGTTGTAGCGTTGGCCCTTGCACTGGTCGCAGGTGACGTAGACGTCGGGCAGGAAGTGCATCTCGATCTTGATGACGCCGTCGCCTTGGCAGGCTTCGCAGCGCCCGCCCTTGACGTTGAACGAGAACCGCCCCGGCGCATAGCCGCGCGCTTTCGCTTCCGGCAGGTTGGAGAACCACTCGCGGATCGGCGTGAACGCGCCGGTGTAGGTGGCAGGGTTGGAGCGCGGCGTCCGCCCGATCGGCGACTGGTCGATGTCGATCACCTTGTCGAGGTGTTCGAGGCCGAGAAGCTTGTCGTGCTCGCCGGGATGCGCGCGCGCGCCATTGAGACGCCGGGCGACCGCCTGGTAGATCGTGTCGATGAGGAGCGTCGACTTGCCGCCGCCCGAAACCCCGGTGACGCAGGTCAAAAGCCCGAGCGGAATTTCCGCCGTCACATCCTTCAGGTTGTTGGCCCGCGCGCCGACCACCTTGATCGATTTCTGCCAGTTGGGCTGGCGGCGGTTGTCGGGCACCGGCACGTTGAGTTCGCCGGAGAGGTATTTGCCGGTGATGCTCGACTTCGATTTCCGGATGTCTTCCGGCGTGCCTTGCGCGACGATTTCGCCGCCGTGCACGCCCGCGCCGGGACCGATGTCGACGACATGGTCGGCGGTCAGGATCGCGTCCTCGTCATGCTCGACGACCAGCACGGTGTTGCCGAGGTCGCGCAGGTGTTTCAGCGTGCCGAGCAGCCGGTCGTTGTCGCGCTGATGCAACCCGATTGACGGCTCGTCGAGCACGTAGAGCACGCCCGTCAGCCCCGAGCCGATCTGCGAGGCCAGCCGGATGCGCTGGCTTTCCCCGCCCGACAGCGTGCCGGAGTTGCGCGATAATGTGAGGTATTCGAGGCCGACGTCGTTGAGGAACTTCAGCCGCTCGTTGATCTCTTTCAGGATGCGCATCGCGATTTCGAGCTGCTTCTTCGTCAGGTCTTTAGGGAGGTCCAGAAAGAACGGCGCCGCCGTGCGGATCGACATGTCGCAGACTTCGCCAATGTGCAGCCCGGCGATCTTCACCGCCAGCGATTGCGGTTTCAGCCGGTAGCCGCTGCACGTTTCGCACGGATGCGCCATCTGGTAGCGCGAGAGTTCTTCGCGCACCCAGTCCGAATCGGTTTCCCGCCAGCGCCGCTCGATGTTGCCGATCACGCCCTCGAATGGCTTGGCGTTCTTGTATTTGCGAAGCCCGTCCTCGTAGATGAACTCGATGTCCTCGCCCGCCGAACCGAACAGGATTGCCAGCTGCACGTGCTTCGGCAGCCGCTCCCACGGCGTCTTCATCGACACCCCGTAATGCTTTGCCAGCGCCAGTAGCGTCTGCTCGTAGTAGGGCGAGGTCGCCCCGGTCTTGGCCCACGGGTAGACGGCGCCTTCGGCAAGCGACAGCGTCCCGTCCGGCACGACGAGGTCCGGCTCGAACTGCAATTGCGTTCCGAGCCCGTCGCAGGTCGGGCAGGCCCCGGCGGGTGCGTTGAACGAGAACAGCCGCGGCTCGATTTCGTCGATGGTGAAGCCCGATACCGGACACGCGAACCGCGCCGAGAACACGATCCGCTCATGCGTCTCGTTTTTGTTCTGGAGGACGGATTTCTTCGGCGCGCGCAGACCAGCCCCCTCCCCCATCGAGGGGGAGGGTTGGGGAGGGGGTGAAGACCCGGGAGCACTGTCCTCGTTGGCTCCCCCCACGCTTGCCCCCTCCCCCCGAGTGGGAGGGGAACTTTTGCCGGAACCGCCATCGATTTTCAGCGGCTTATCGGCGAATTCGACGATGGCGATGCCGTCCGCCAGCCCCAGCGCGGTCTCGAAACTGTCCGCCAGCCGCGCGGCCGCGTCCCGGCGAACCACCAGCCGATCCACCACCACGTCGATGTCGTGCTTGTATTTCTTGTCGAGCGCCGGGGCATCGGGGATCTCGTACAGCTCCCCGTTGATCTTGACCCGCTGGAAGCCCTTCTTCTGAAGTTCGGCGAGTTCCTTTTTGTATTCCCCCTTCCGCCCACGGACGATGGGCGCCATCAAGTAGAGCCGCGTGCCCTCCGGCAGCGCCAGCACCCGGTCGACCATCTGCGTCACCGTCTGGCTCTCGATCGGCAGCCCGGTGGCGGGCGAATGCGGCACTCCGACCCGCGCGAATAAGAGGCGCAGGTAGTCGTAGATCTCGGTGACCGTGCCGACGGTGGAGCGCGGGTTCTTGGAGGTGGTTTTCTGTTCGATGGAAATAGCCGGCGATAGTCCGTCGATATGGTCGACGTCCGGCTTCTGCATCATCTGCAGGAACTGGCGCGCGTAGGCCGACAGGCTTTCGACGTAACGCCGCTGGCCTTCCGCATAGATTGTATCGAACGCAAGCGACGACTTGCCCGATCCGGAAAGTCCCGTAAACACGACGAGTGCGTCGCGCGGGATCTCCAGGTCGACATTCTTCAGGTTGTGCTCGCGGGCCCCGCGCACGTGGATGACGCCGGGCTTGGGTTCACCGGCCGTCGGCCGCTTACGCTTCATAGTGTTTGCCATGGGGATGAATGCACTCTTTCCGACTTCGATGAAATCAAAGTCGAGATCGCCACTGCGATCCGGCGCAAGCGCCGCCCCCGTCCATGCAAAGCATGGCATCGACATGTGGAGGCCCGAGCGCAGCGAGGATGCCGTGAACGAACAGAACCTAGTGTTCTGGATCAAACATTTGATTTCCGGGTGGAGGTCGTCAAATGTTTGTGAATCCAGAACACAATCAGAAGGTTGCCTAGTGTTCCGGGCTGACATTCAGGTTCCCGGCAGGGAACCATATGTCAGAGTCGGAACACTAGCCGAAGCCCGCGCCAACGGCAACGCGGCAGAAATGGCAATCCGGAAATTCACAACTGCCCGGTAAAGCAGCCGGCCCGGCGGTGGTCGAATTCAAGGCATTCGCAAGTTTTCGTGTTCTTTCAGGATCTTGCCGGTCTCGTCGTCGACCTCGATCAGCTTCACCCGGTAACCCCACAGCCGCGCCAGATGATAGAGCGTGCGCTCGCAGTTGGCCCGGTCGAGGAGCACGCCGTTGCGCACCTTGTGCTGCACGACGAGGCGGCGCGCCCCCTGCAGGTCGGCATCGATGATCTGCAGGTCCGGGTCCGAACCCGAGACGCAATACTGTTGGGAAAGCGCCCTGCGCACCCGCCGGTAGCCGCGCTCGTCATGGATCGAGGAGACGAACACGTGCGGGTGCTGGGATTCGTCGTGGATGCCGAAGAAGCGGAAATCGCGCATCACCTTGGGTGACATGTATTGCAGGATGAAGCTGTCGTCGCGGAATTCCGACCAGACGCGCTTTAACGCCCCGACCGGATCGCCGCAGCCGGCGACATCCGGGCACCATTCCTTGTCCTCTTCGGTCGGTTCGCTCGCCATCCGCTCGATGTCGCGCATGATCGCGAACCCGAGCGCGTAGGGGTTCATGCCCGAGAAGCGCCGGTCGTTCCAGGCCGGCTGCATGGTCACCGAGGAATGCGAGTGCAGGAACTCAAGCATCGAGCCTTCGGTCAATAGGCCTTTATCGTACAGCCGGTTCATGATGTAGAAGTGTGTCCACGTCGCGCAGCCTTCGTTCATCACCTTGGTCTGCCGCTGCGGATAGAAATACGTCGCCAGATTGCGCACGATACGCAGCAATTCGCGTTCCCAGTCGGCAAGCTTCGGCGCCGTCTTCTCCAGGAAGTAGAGAAGGTTGTCTTCCGGCAGGTTGGCCTGCGCCTTGGGCTTCTCTGCGTCCTCGCCGTCGGCCACCGCGCTCTGCTGTTTTGGAACAGTGCGCCACAGGTCGTTGAAGGATTGCTCTTCGTAGAGATGCCGCGCCAGCGCCCGCTCCCGCTCTTTTGCCAGCGACACATGCTTGTTGGCGCCGGGATAGCGGCTGATGCCCTGGTTCATAAGTGCGTGCGCGGCGTCGAGCACCTGTTCGACGGCAGCGACGCCGTGCTTTTCCTCGCAGCGTGTCACATACGCCTTGGCGAAGTCGAGATAGTCGAGGATCGCATCCGCCCGCGTCCATTCCTGGAACAGGTAGTTGTTCTTGAAGAAGTGATTGTGGCCCATCGCGGCATGCGCGAGCACCAGCGTGTGCATCGTCATGGAGTTTTCCTCCATGATGTAGTTGATGCACGGGTCCGAGTTGATGACGAGTTCATAGGCGAGCGCGCGCGCGCCCTTGCGATACTGCATCTCGTCGCGCACGAACTGCTTGCCGAACGACCAGTGCCGGTACATGCGCGGCAGGCCGATGGAGGCATAGGCATCGAGCATCTGTTCGGACGTGATGACCTCGATCACGTTGGGATAGATGTCGAGGCCCAGTTCCTCTAGGCCCACTTCCGCGCAAGCGTCATAGGCCTTGTTGACCAGATCGAACGTCCAGTCTGCGCCTTCGAACAGCGGCTTCGCGGTCGCTGATTTTCCGGTTGTCTGCATGGGCCTCGTTTCTGATTGAACCCCGCCAACCCTAGGCGGGCGCCTTTTCTTCCGAGAACAGGTTGCGGAACACGGGATAGATGTCGCCAGGCTCGCTCACCCGGCGCATGGCGAAGTTCGGGTACACGCCGACAAGTTCCTCGTAACCTTCCCACACCTCGCTCGGCGGATAAGGACCATCGTCGGAGGAACCCACTTCGATGTAGGCGAAGTACTGACATTGCGACAGCAGGTTCTGTTGCAGGATATCGAGGCACTCCTCCATGTCGTCGGAGAAGTTGTGTCCATCCGAGGCCTGCGCCGCGTAGATGTTCCAGTCGGACACCGGATAGCGCTCGTTGATCACCCGCTGCATTTCGACGAGCGCCGTCGAGATGACCGTCCCGCCGGTTTCGCGGCCGGTGAAGAAGGTTTCCTCGTCGACTTCGGCGGCGACGTTGGTGTGGCGGATGAAGACGACGTGGACTTCGCGGTAGTGCCGCTGCAAGAAGATGTTGAGCAGCATGAAGAACCGCTTGGCGAGGTCTTTCAGCCGCTCCGTCATCGACGCCGAGACGTCCATCAGGCAGAACATCACCGCCTGCGTCGACGGCTTCGGGCGCCGTTCGTGACGGTTGAACTTGAGGTCGAGCGGATCGAGATAGGCGACCGTCTTGCGCAGATAGACGACGTGCTTGTGCCGTGCGCGCAGTTCCGCGAGTCGTTCCTCGTCCGGCGGAGTTTCCGCTTCGGCCGCTGAGATCTCCGCTTCAAGTTCTTCAAGCGTTTTCAGGCTGGGTCTGTGCAAGGCGATGCGCCTTGCCAGCGAATTGCGCATGGTGCGCACGTGGTTGAGTTTCGAAGGCGGGCCGCTGGAAGAAAATCCCGCGCGCGTCAATTCCTTCGACTTGACGTTCTTCAGCTTGGCCTTGACCAGGTTGGGCAGTCGCAGGTCTTCGAAGAAGATGTCGAGGAACTCTTCGCGCGTCAGCGAGAAAACGAAGTCATCCTCGCCCGAGCCGTCTTTCGATCCCTTTGAACCCCGCCCCCCGCCCGGCGGCGGCTTCGGGATCGCGTCTCCGACGACGAAGTCGCTGTTGCCCGGCAGCACGAAGTCCCGCGAACCGGATTTCGAATCGAGCGAGAAGGTCGGCTCACGCAGGCTCTTCGAGGAGATGCGCACGTTTTCGCCGGAAGCGATATCCGCGACCTTGCGCGTCTTCACCGCTTCCTGCACGGCTTCCTTGATCTCCGCCTTGGCGCGGCGGAGAAACCGCTGGCGGTTGCCGAGCGACTTCGATTTCGGATTGAGCCTGCGGTCGACAATCTGCATGAGGCAACATCATCCTTGCAGTGGTGAGGACCGGCACAGGTCAGGTCTGGCCGCGCCGGCCCGCACGAGTACGGCTTGCTTAGCTCGATTTCTTCACACGCATGTACCATTCGACGAGGCGGCGCACCTGGCGGGCGGTATAGCCGCGCTCGACCATTCGATCGACGAAGTCCTCGTGCTTTTTCTCCGTATCGCCGTCTTTCTTGGCCCCGAACGAGATCACCGGCAGCAGGTCCTCGACCTGGCTGAACATGCGCCGCTCGATGACTTCGCGGATCTTCTCGTAGCTCGTCCAGCTCGGGTTCTTGCCGCCGTTCTTGGCGCGGGCGCGAAGCGAGAACTTGACGACCTCGTAGCGGAAGTCCTTGGGGTTCGCGATGCCCGCCGGCTTCTCGATCTTGGAGAGTTCCTGATCGAGCACCTCGCGGCTCATCAACTGCCCGGTGTCGGGATCCTTGAAGTCGTGATCCTCGATCCACGCGTCGGCATAGGCGACGTAACGGTCAAACAGGTTCTGCCCGAACTCGTTGTAGGATTCGAGGTAGGCCTTCTGGATCTCGTTGCCGATGAACTCCGCATACCGCGGCGCGAGTTCCTCCTTGATGAACTCGATGTAGCGGTCTTCGGTGTCGCTCGGCAGCTGTTCGCGCCGGATCGCCTGTTCCAGCACGTACATCAGGTGCACCGGATCGGCGGCGACTTCATGCGTGTCGTGGTTGAAGGTTTCCGACAGGATCTTGTAGGCGAACCGCGTCGAGATGCCGTCCATGCCTTCGGTCACGCCCGCCGCATCGCGGTACTCCTGCACGCTGCGCGCATGCGGGTCGGTTTCTTTCAGGCTTTCGCCGTCATAGACCCTGAGTTTCGAATAAAGCAGCGAGTTGTCGTGCTCGCGAAGCCGCGACAGGACCGAGAACTGCGACAGCATTTCGAGCGTTCCAGGCGCGCATGGCGCATCGGCCAGCTCGCTTGATGTCAGCAGTTTCTGGTAGATCTTCTTCTCGTCCGTCGCGCGCAGCGAATAAGGAACCGTCACGACGTAGATGCGGTCGAGGAAGGCCTCGTTGTTCTTGTTGTTGCGAAACGACTGCCACTCGCTCTCGTTGGAGTGGGCCAGGATGATGCCCTGGTAGGGCAGCGCCCCGACGTTCTCGGTTCCCACATAGCTGCCGTCCTGGGTTGCCGTCAGCAGCGGATGCAGCATCTTGATCGGCGCCTTGAACATCTCGACGAATTCCATGATGCCCTGCGTCGTACGGTTGAGTCCGCCCGAATACGAATAGGCATCCGCGTCGTTCTGCCCGAAGAACTCCAGCTTGCGGATGTCGACGCGTCCGACCAGCGACGCGATGTCCTGGTTGTTCTCGTCGCCCGGCTCTGTCTTCGCCACGCCGATCTGGCGCAGCCGCGAGGGGTAGACCTTGACCACGGTGAACTTGGACAAGTCTCCGCCGAATTCATCGAGACGCTTCATGGCCCACGGGCTCATGACACCGGTCAGGCGCCGCTTTGGGATGTTGTACTTGTCGGCGAGTACTTTCGCCATGCGCGCCGGGTCGAACAGCCCCAGCGGGCTTTCGTAGATCGGGCTGATCTCGTCGCCGGCCTTGAGCACGTAGATAGGGCAGCGCTCGGTCAGCTCCTTCAGGCGTTCGGCCAGCGATGACTTGCCGCCGCCCACCGGACCGAGCAGGTAGAGGATCTGCTTTCTTTCTTCGAGCCCCTGCGCGGCGGAGCGGAAGAATCCGACGATGCGTTCGATGGTTTCTTCGAGACCGTAGAAGTCTGCGAACGCCGGATAGATTTTCACCGTCCGGTTCATGAAAATGCGGCCAAGCCTCTGGTCGCGTGAGGTGTCGACGAACTGCGCTTCGCCGATGGCGGCCATCATCCGCTCGGAGGCGCTTGCGTAGAACGTCGGGTCGGTTCGGCAGCCCTCGAGGTATTCCTTAAGCGTCATCTCGACTGGGCGATGCATTTCGAATGACTGCGCGAACTCGTCGAAGATCGGCTCTTCTGTCGGCTTTGTCATAGCGAACTCCATGTTCCTCGTTGAGTAGCCAGAAACTGGCTCAGCTCAATTGTGATCCTTTTCAGTATATAGGGGCACAAAGTAGCGCCCTTAAGGCGCGGCGCGCATTCCCTTCCAGTGTGCTGGTAAACCAATAAATATTCTGCGCATACGCGCGCCCGGGCCGTACAAAGTGCGCGACCGGCCCATACTGACCGGACTCTCAAAATCGCTGCGTGTCAGAATTCTACACCGGTTAAGAGTGCGGCTTCCCCGCCTGCGAGCCTCAAATAGGCCCACCCTCTAGCGTCCATCATCGCAAATGTTCGAGCATATGCAACATCAATTGCGCTGATGGAATGTTAAGGTTCGTTAAGCGTTGCACGCGCGAACCATGTGCGCACAGGTGGCCCGTGCCGCGCCTTCGACATCAAGATCAGGTGAAGAGTTACAGGCGAAGGCTTCGGCAGCCGCATCGCCGGCCCGTGGAGGGTATGGCAGTCCCTAGGGGAATCGAACCCCTCTTTCCAGAATGAAAATCTGGCGTCCTAACCGATAGACGAAGGGACCACAGGGAAACGGGTTATATTGAGGTTCGTCGGGCTTTTCAACCCTAACCCGCATGGATTGCTGTGACCGCCGGACGCAGGCCGCAAACCGGCCGCCTTCAAGCCCGTCTCCTCGGTTCCGCGGCGTCCTCTATCGTCAGTTCGATCCGGTTGCGACCGCCCCAGGTATCCCGCCGCACGGTACCGCACACATGCAGCGGCATGCCGCCGTTTGAGGCAAGCAGCAGGTCGCCGAGCGGTTGCCCCGCTGCCCGGAATGCAATTGCATCGATCCGCGAACCGTCTCCGGCCTCGATAACCGCCCGGATATGCGCGTCCCCAACGACTTTTGCGAAGCGGACCCGGTGCGCGGGAAAAACGAAGCGCGGTTGCGGATTGCCCTGGCCGTAGGGTCCGGCACGGTCGAGCAGGCTGACAAGTTCGTCGTTGGCCGCCGATGGCGTCAGCGCGCCGTCGATCTCAAGCGAGGCGGCCGAGCGCGCGGTTCGCGCGGCATCGGCAAGTTCGGCGGCCAGATAGGCTTTCAGATCTTCAAGCTTGTCTTCGGCGACCGTCAGGCCGGCGGCCATGGCGTGCCCGCCGCCCTTGATCAGAAGCCCCCCGGCCACGGCGCCGCGCACCGCCCGCCCGATGTCGACACCGTTGACCGATCTGAGCGAGCCGGTCCCGCTCATTGTTCCCGTTGCCGCATCCCTGGTCCAGGACAGCACGCATGATGGGCGGTGGAAGCGATCGGTCAGCCGGCTTGAAACGAGGCCGACGATGCCTTTGTGCCAGTCCTCTGCACCCAGCACGATGATCGGCAGATCGGGGTGTAGCGCAATAACGCCCTCGGCTTCCGCCATCGCCTGTTCCAGCGTCTGCGTTTCGATCGCCTTGCGCTCGCGGTTCAACCGGTCGAGCGTTTCGGCGATCTTCTGGGCTTCCCGTGGATTGGCGAGCCCGAGGAGACGGGCTCCAAGTCCCGAATCTCCGATACGCCCGCCCGCATTGATGCGCGGTCCCAGAATATAGCCAAGGTGATAAGGCGTCGGTGCCTGATCGAGGCCGGCTGCATCGAACAGCGCCCGCAATCCAGGATTGTGGCGTTGCCGCATGACCTGCAGCCCCTTTGTCACGTAGGCCCGATTGAGCCCTTCGAGCGGTACCACGTCGCACACCGTTGCCAGCGCCACGAGGTCGAGATCGCCGATCAGCTGCGGCTCTTTCCTGTCGCCCTCATAAAAGCCGCGCTTGCGCAATTCGCGCGCGGTGGCCACCAGCACCAGGAAGACCACGCCCGCCGCGCAAAGATGGCCCTGACCGGAGATATCGTCTTGCCGGTTCGGGTTGATGACACAATGAACGTCGGGCAGCGTGTCGTCGGACTGGTGGTGGTCGATGACGATGACTTCCGCGCCGAGCTTTTTTGCATGCGCCAGAGGTTCGAAGCTGGTTGTGCCGCAGTCGACGGTCACGATCAGGCTGGCGCCGCCCTTGATGAGCTCTTCGAGCGCTTTCGGGTTCGGTCCGTAGCCCTCCGACAAGCGGTCTGGAATATAGATCCGCGCCTCGATGCCGTGCTGCCGCAGGAACCGGGAAACCAGTGCCGACGAGCACGCCCCGTCGACATCGTAGTCGCCGAAGATCGCGACGTTCTCGCCCTTTGCCACGGCATCCGCCAGGCGCGCCGCCGCTTTGTCCATGTCGCGCAGATCGCTTGGGTCCGGCATCAGGGCCTTCAGCGACGGGTCGAGAAAGATCTCCACGTCGTCGATACCGACACCTCGGCCGGCCAGCACACGGCCAAGCAGGTCGGGAAGCCCATGCCGCTGCGAAATCGCCGTTGCAATGGCGTGGTCGTGCCCGCTGAGCCGTTCACGCCACTCGAAGCCGCGCACCGAGGCCGTCACGCCCAGGAAGGCTGCCGGTTCGTCTGCCCCGCTATCGGTCAGTTTTCGCGCTGCGCCCATCGAGTTTCCCCCTTCTCGTTGCGTGTACTCCGATTCGAGGGTGCCCTACGAAGCGGTGCCGGGGATAACTACCGCATGATTGCCTGACCTGCCGGGTGTTGGCGCCAACAGGTCAAGCAAGAACCCCGGCGCGGAACGCACCGGGGCTCATGCATCGGCTTCTGCCAAACGGTGTGTCGCTGCCTCAGCTCGTCGGAGCGTTTGGGAAGAACAGTTGCTGTTCGTCCAGTTTGAAGGACGCAATCGCCTTCTGACCTTCCCCCGACAACAGCCAATCGACGAAGGACTGGCCGAGATCGGCCTTGACGCTCGGGCATTTCTCCTTGTTGACCAGGATCACGCCGTATTGGTTGAACAGCGACTTGTCACCCTCGACGGCGATTTTGTAGTCGCCCTTGTTCTTGAAGCTGATCCAAGTCGCGCGGTCGGTCAGGACATAGGCACCCATGCCGATGCCGGCGTTGAGTGTGGCGCCCATTCCGGAGCCGGTTTCGCGGTACCACTTGCCGGAACCAGCAGCCGTGTCGACACCGGCTGCCTTCCACAGCGCTTTCTCTTTCTTGTGCGTGCCCGAATCGTCGCCGCGCGAGGCGAACAATGAATTCGCTCCGGCGATTTTCTTCATTGCCGCGGCCGCGTCGCTGGTTCCGGCAACGCCGGCCGGATCGGACGGCGGCCCGACGATGATGAAGTCGTTATACATGAGGTCGGTGCGGGGCCCGCCATATCCCTCGGCCACGAACTTCTCCTCTGACGCTTTGGCGTGCACGAGCAGCACGTCGCCGTCGCAGTTCTGCGCGTTCTTGATCGCCTGGCCGGTGCCGACCGCGACGACGTTGACCGTGATGCCGGTCTTCTCCTTGAAGATCGGCAAGAGGTGGTCGTAGAGGCCGGAGTTTGCCGTCGAAGTCGTCGATTGGACGATGATCGATTTGTCATCTGCCTGTGCAACGCCGAACAGCGCGCCGGTGCCGACGGCAGCGGCGGCAAGCACGGATAACAGTCTTGAACTCATCATGGATTCTCCCTGGTTGGTCGTTTTTCTCTCAAAGGACGATGCGTCCCGCCATGAAGTCGCGCGCGGCTTCGCTGGCAGGGGATTCGAAGAAAACCTTGCTTGCGGCGTGCTCCGCGACGCGGCCGCGATGCATGAAAACGACATCGTCTCCAAGCCGGCGCGCCTGCCCGATGTCATGCGTCACGAAGACGGCGCGGACGCCGCGCCTGCCGGCCTCCCGGACAATCGCTTCAATCGTCTGGACTGAGGCCGGGTCGAGGCTTGCGGTCGGTTCATCGAGCAGCAGGACGTCCGGTTCGGTGGCCAGCGCCCGAGCGAGGGATAGGCGCTGTTGTTCACCGCCGGAAAGAAGCCGCGCCGGTTGCTTCGCCAGGTGGAGCAATCCCACCTGCTCCAGCAGCTGATCGCGGCGGCCGGTCCCGGTTGCCCCCCTCAGTCGCAGGACGAAATCGAGGTTTTCGCCGACCGATCGCCGCAACAGCACCGGCTTCTGAAACACCAGGGCTTGCCGGGCGCGAACCTCACGGCTGAGAGGCAGTCCACCCCAGGAAATCGTACCGGTTGTCGGCGCGATAAGTCCGTGCAGCAACCGCAGCAGAAGCGATTTGCCGGCACCGTTCGGACCCAGCACCATCGTGATCCCGCTGACTGACAGGTCCAGGTCGAGTTCATCGATAAGCGCTCTGCCGCCGGCCCTGTAGCCGAGGCCGCGCACGCGCAGCGGCATCAAGGGCAAGTGGGGCGTTAAGGCGCCGCCGCCGGCATCTGTCCGGTCGCCAACCATTGGCACGGCAAGATCACGCATAGGCTTGCCTCGCCGCGGTTGAACTGAGCGACAGCGCCGCTGCGTTGACCGCCATCGAAATCGCCAGCAGCACGATGCCGAGCGCCAGCGCGAGCGCAAGATCGCCCTTCGATGTTTCCAGCGCGATGGCTGTGGTCATGACCCGCGTCAGATGATCGATATTCCCGCCGACGATCATAACCGCGCCGACCTCGGCAATCGCCCGGCCGAAGCCCGCCAGCGCCACCGTGATGAGGCTGTAGCGGGCATCCCAGAGCACAGCCGCCATGGCCTGATGAACCGGAACGCTGAGTGAGCGGAACAGTTCGTCGTACTCACCGAACAGGTCCTCGACAATCTGCCGCGAAAGAGCTGCGATGATCGGCGTGATCAGGATCGTTTGCGCAATAACCATTGCCGCGGGCGTGTAGAGCAGGCCGAGCGTACCCAGCGGCCCTGCCCGGGACAGCGTCAGATACACCAGCAGCCCCACGACGACAGGCGGCAGGCCCATGAACGTATTGAACAACACGATGACCAGCCCGCGGCCGGGAAAGCGGGTCAGGGCGACCAGCGTCCCCAGTGCGAATCCAATGATGCAGGAGGCCAGAAGGGCAGTCAGGCTGACCTGAACGGATAGCAGGATGATCTCGTAGAGATCGCGATCTCCCGAGACGACGAGTGCAAATGCTAAGCGGAAAGATTCCGCAAAATCATGCAAAATACACAACCCCTGCTCCGTTTCCGGGGTAAATATGCAAAATTTACGGAAAGCCGGCAAGTGCAAATCCAGCAGGCGAAAAACGATGGATTTTGCACGCATCCAAACGAAATTCGCCACTGCTTGGTGGCAGCGGCGATCTCAAATTCAGCAATGAATTGAAACGTCTTGGAGGCCGGCAGGACCGAATCTGGACCAAGTCAGGTCCAAGTCAGGTCCAAGGCAGGTCCAACGCAGACCGAAGGCAGGACGGAGGCTGGTCCAAGTCTGGTCTAAGCCCGGGGCTCATTGCGAAGTGCCGCTGGCCTTACATGCTTGCCGCCAGCACCAGCGTCCAGAACGACTTGAATTCCGTCTGCGGGTCGTTGACCAGCGCCAGGCCGGCCTCCCTTGCGTCGGCCAGCAGCAGGTTCTTGTTGTGCCCGTCGCTATCCTTCCAGCCCCGCATGACTTCATCGAAATTCACCTGGCCGGTACCGACATTCTCCGCCGCCAGACGCGGCTTGTAACCCGTCCGTTTCACGCGGTCCCACGGATTGGAGCCGTCAGAGCCGTAATGCGAGATGCGGTCCCATTTCGACAGGTCGCGCGAATGCGCTTTAGCGGCCGCGGTCAGCTTTGCGTTGAGCTTCAGTGCCGTGAGGCCGTGCTGCTGGCGGTATTCGTTGATGATGGACAGTGCCGTCTCGGCATCGAGCCGCGTCGAGCCGTAATTACGGTCGGCCAGCGAGCCTTTCGGTGCGGTCTCGTAGGTCCCGGTTGGGATCTTGTCGTCGAGTGCCGCAACCCGCGTACCGCTGTTCGCCGCGGTTGTCCTGGTCGACTGGCCAAGCCCGGCGGAAGGATTGAGGTTGCTGATCGACGGTGAAGTTGAGCCGGTATCGTTGAAGCCAGTGGCGACGACAGCAGGTCCGGTACTGCAGGCTGCAGCAAGACAGCCTAATAGGGCGGCCACCAGCACGACTCGCAACATACGCAAAACTCCCAAAACGCAACGCGGAATAACTGCCGGAACCATTGCAACAAACCTTTAACGCTGCGTTAACGCTAACCAACTGTTGATGGGCGTCGCGCAGTTCACGTGCAGACGACTGCGTTCAAATCCGACTTTTTGTGAACCCCCGTAGGATCACAAGATCCCGCCCCGAGATGGCTGGTTCCATTTCGCTCGATCATCGTGTCCCCAGTTGGGCGGCGGCAGGGCAAAAGCCGGGCGCGGCGGGTCGCGATGATAATCGCACATTTCAAAAAAGTGTTTCCACGGATCGGCGCTGATGCAGCCACATTTGCGGTCAAACCAGCCACCATGATTAGCCGTCAACTGGTGCATGGAGGCCACGTCCGCCTATCGAACTAGGTTAAAACACCGGGCTGGTGTGCTATAATTCATTGCGCGCAAGGCACATCAGCTTTTAAGAAAATATTAGCGGGGAACGGCGGCGAGGGAGTAAACCAATGCGCAATGACGCGTTGAAGAAGCTTGATTTTGCCACTTGCAATATGTCGGTGCCTGTCATGGCGGCGTTGTTGGATCGCATCCATAACCGTATGCAGCAAACCGATGAGCTTGGCGACGTGGCCAGGCATATCGGCGAAGCGCTGACGTTACTGTACGATAAGCGCGAGGAATTGTTCTTGTCGTTGAAAGACCGGCCCAACTGACCGTTCCGCCGGGCAGGCCGTTTTCTGGGATCGAAGTCATCCGCATTTTGACGGTACCCACCCGTCACCGTTGGTGGGGTTAGCTGGAAACGCCTCCGCCACCACACCATATCCGATGGCACTCTCAAATAACACGTTCGAACGTCCTCCTGCGTTTGTCCAACCCCGTTTCGCCGTCGGGGCTTGGAACCCGGAGTTTCTTCACGCAGTATGCACATTGAAGTCCGGTGATTCGCGCGTCCGGACCATCGTCTTGCCATGTGCGCCGCTGCCGCCCGTAAGGATGACAAAACGGCGGCGGTGCCAGGGCAAAGAACTGTTGGGGGGACAGCGAACCGATGCAAGCCGCCGGGGCGACAGCAGCCGCAGCTATTGGTGCGACCAGTTCGATGCCGTTTCGAACCGGCCTCGTGCTGGCGCGGATCGCATGTGCCAACGGTGCCTCCCGCGCGCTGCTCGTACGTGATTTTGCTCCGCTGTTTTCTCATAAGCTCTCGCCTGCCGAACTTCGCAAGCTCGTGCTTGGCGACGTCGAGGCGTTGCTTGCTGCAGGATCGATTGCCGAATCGCGCGGTCGCCTCACGGTCACCGACGAGGGCGCCGCGCAGGCCGACGAATTCCTTGGGCGTAAGGGTGCCGGCGGTGGCCAGTGGCAGGAATTGCGCGACGGGCGGTTGATTGCGATGGCGCTCGGCCTGGATTCGATCGGCCCCAAGAAATTGAGAGCCATCCTCACGCCAGACGGCCTGCGGGCGTTCATCCTGCAGCAGGCCTATGCGCTTCCCATGAGCGGCACGCAAACGACAGCCAAGCTCAGGGCGCAACTTGCCGTGATCGCTCTCGAACGCGCCTTCGGCAACAAGATCAAGACGGGCTTGGGCGCCGGCTCCGGGTTTTCCGCCAAAGCCGGCCGCCTCCTCGCCGGCCAGTTGTCGTCTCGTCCGCGCGATCTGGGTTCGGATGGCCGCCTCGTTGCGGCCCTCGCAGCCGAAGCCGTCGACGCTCGCCAGACGGATGCCGACGCACTGCGCGCCGCCCTGTTGCGACGCTTGGCGGACAAGGCTCTCAAGGAAAAAGAGCCGCTCGCGAAGTCCCGCGTCGTCGTGCAATTGCCGATCGAAAAGAAGCCGGTCGCCGCCAATGACGCCGGATTGCCGGGAGCGTCTCTGCCGCCGACCCGCCGGCCCGATCCGGCAGCCTTCTCACGTGTGGTTATGATGCTGGCCGAGTCGTGCGCGGAAGGCTGGTCGGGAAACCGCAAGGCGTTGATCTCGCGCGTTTGGCAAGCGCTGTCGGAAGCGCACCCCGAGTGGGGCCTCTCGGAGATCGAGTACAAGTGCATGCTCGGCGAGGCTCACCGTACCGGCCACCTGCGGCTGGCGACGGCCGATCTCAAGGACAAGTCGAACGCGGCTGAAATCGAAGCTTCCGCGATTACCTACAAGAATACCCAATGGCATCTCATCCGCGTTGGTGAAGCCGGCTGACGCGGAGGCGCCCCGGCTTCCTGGGGCGTATCGAGACGAGACACTAAGAGACAGGCGTAAGGACCGACGAATTTATGCAACAGCGGGCACAAGACGCGATCGCTCCTGATGGGTTATCGGAGGCTTTCGAGCACTCGATTACTTGGGAAGACGATATCTGGCGGGCCGATCCCGTCGATGTCGACGGCGTCCACGCGAAGGCGCGTCGGAAATTCGAGGATCTGGTGACGTCGGTTCGCGAGCAGGGCACCGCGCAGGCGCGCATTCTATTGTTCCACGGTCAGTCTGGCGCCGGCAAGACCCACCTGATCCGCGCGTTGCGGACCTCAGCGCATCGTGGCAAGTCCGCCTATTTCGGCTATGCTCAGATGACGCCCGACATCGCAAGCTACGCCGACTATTTCCTGCGCCGCCTGATTCACTCGCTCGAGAAGCCCTACGACCCCGACAACGGCGGGGAAAGCGGCCTTCAGCGGCTCACCGACCGGCTGATGGCCCGTTGCCGGAACGTATCGGAAAAAGATCTGGAAAGCCTGCGCGAGGGCGCGCTGGGCAACGACGACCTGGCCCGCCTCGTCCTCAGGCTCGCTGACGAGATCGTCGCCGAACCGGGCTTCGCCGATACCGAGCCCGACGTCAACATCGTTCGCGCGCTGCTCTACCTTCAGCGCCGCGATCCGCGCATCGATCAGCGCATCCGCCAGTATCTTTACGGACGCCCGCTTACCGCACTGGCGCACGAAGCCGTTGCCGCGCTTGATCCGAATGACGGCGAAGGCCGCGCCTTCGAGATTATCGCGGCCCTGGGTCAGTTGATGTGGGTGGTCGACGGGGCCCCGATGGTTTTCTGCATCGATCAGGTCGAGGATCTCGTCAATTTTCCCGATCCGGAAGTGCGCTTCCAGAAGGCCATCGGCGATCTCATGCAGATCACCAACCGGGTAGCGAGCGCGATCGTCATCATCTCCTGCCTCGACGATTTCTACGATCGTGTGCGCGGGCCGCTTGCCCAGTCCTTCCGCGACCGCATCGAGAAATCCGGCCCGGTGCCGCTCTACGAAAGCCGCACCGCCGACGAAGCCCGCCAGATCATCGCCAAGCGCCTCGAACATTACGCCGAAGGTTCCGGCGGAGAGCTTTCCGTCGGTGATCCGAGCGCCTACTTCGGCCCCTCGTTCTTCGAGGAGTTCGCCGGGCTGTCGACACGTCGCTTGCTTGAGCATGCCCAAAGCCGCCTTCGGACGATGACCTCGCCGGTCATCGATGATGAAGAGCTGGAAGGCGCCGGCGGGTTCATTTCCGAGCTTGCCAAGGCGCTTGGCGGCTGGTCATCGGGGAGTTCGGAGCCAGTAACGTCGCTCGTCCCGACGATCAACTACCGCGAAATCTGGGAGCCCTTCCACAGCCAGTTCGAAGCCGAGATGCCGTCCGACGACAACGAGCTGATGGACAACCTCGTCGGCGCATTGCCGCTTGCCGCGCAGGAGTGGGACGGCGCGCTCAATGTCCGCATCGAGCGGGTCGAGATTGCCGACGATCTGCCGGTATTCGATCTGTTCCTGAAGCATGCCTCCGGCCTCGATCAGACGTCCCGCATCTTCCTTTGCAACCGTCCCACTCAGGGCGGCGGCCTCAAGCGCCAGCTTGAAAAGGTCTTGAATGCGATGGGCTCGCGCCAGTGCTTCATCCTGCGCGCTTCCGATTTCCCGCCCAACAAGAAGAACCAGACCGCCCAGGCTTTCCGCAAGTTCCGCGATGCCGGCGGCCGCTCGCTGCTGGTGCCGATCCCCGAGTGGGAGCGGATGATTACCGTTCTGGAATTCTACGGCCGCCACCGCAATGATCCGGGTTTCGACCGATGGTTTGGCAGCGCCAAGCTTCTGTCGAACGTGATCGCGATCATTCAGCTCCTGCGTCTCGATCTTCTGGGGCGCCCGCTTCCAGCTCAGGCTGACGGGGCCCGCCCGCGACCCAAACCGCAGCTGCGCACCGTCACGGGCGGAGTTCCAAACGAAGGCGATACGGAAATCATCGACGGCGGCATGCTTGTTGGCGAACCCGTCGGCGGCGCGTCTGCCGAGACGGCGGATGCGCCGGCCGGGGCACCCTGGGGGCACATCGAAGATGCGATCGTCAGCGATGACCTGGAAGACGATAAACTGGAAGAAGAAACCGACTGGAACTTCGATCCCAACGATCCCGAAGGCGGCCTCGATGTCGGCCGCGAACTGAGCGGCCAGGGCCGTCAGATCCTGCTCAAGAAATCCATCATGAAACGCCACTCGGCGGTTCTCGGCGGCTCCGGGTCCGGAAAGACGACGCTCGCCCTGAGCCTCATCGAGCAGCTTCTCCTTCAAGGCATCCCCGCAATCCTCATCGACCGCAAGGGCGACCTTTGCTCCTACGCCAACCCGGACGTCTGGCGCACTCATCTCGACGAAATCGCCGAGCGCCACTCCATGCGCGAGAAGCTTGCCGACGCCATCGACGTCGCCGTCTACACACCCGGCCGCGCGTCGGGCCGTCCGATCTCGATCACACTCTTGCCGAACGGCATCGCCGAACTGCCCGAGCACGAGCAGCAGCTCCTCGCCAACCTGTCCTCTGCCGCCCTCGGCGAGATGCTGCATCTGAAGAACTCGGCAACCCACCAAAAGCAGTCAGGCACGCTATCTGTCGCGTTGAAGATTCTCGGCAGCCGATCGGCATCAGAAGTGACGCTGACCGATCTCATCACGCTCCTGGAAGACGAGGATCCGGAGCTGACCGACCTGACGCAGCGCATGGACCCCTCAGGCAAGATCCGCCGCGATCTCGTCGCCCAGCTCGACAGCCTGCGGCATCGCAATTCCGCTTTGTTCGAGGGCGGCGGCGAACCCATGAGCATGGAATCGTTCCTCGGCCTTGGTTCCTTCGCCCGGCCGGGCCGCACCCGGTTGTCGATCATCTACACGGGCTTCCTCGGCGATAACGAGAACATCCTGTTCTGGGTATCCCAGTTCCTTTCCGAGGCGCTCCGCTTCTGCCAGCGCAACCCCAACGACGAACTTCAGTCGATCGTCATGTTCGACGAAGCCGACCTCTACATCCCCGCGAACGCCAAGCCGGCGACAGCAGAACCGCTGCAGAGCCTCTTGAAGCGTGCGCGCTCGGCCGGGCTCGGCTTGATGCTCGCCACCCAGTCGCCGGGCGACCTCGACTACAAGAGCCGCGATCAGATCACCAGTTGGTTCATCGGCCGTGTTCGCGAAGATACCGCCCTGCGCAAGCTGAAAGCCGCCTTCCAGTCCGAAAGCGGCCTCGACCCGGCAGCCGTCCTGCCGGGCCAGACAGTCGGCGAGTTCCACCTGGTGCAGGAGGGCAAGGTCCGCCCGCTCAAGGCTCAGCGATCGCTGGTGACTGCCGAACAGGTCCCCTTCGACCGTATCGAGCAACTTGCTCGCGAGACCCGTGGCCTGGACGAAAAACAGCTCCACCTATTCGGCAGCCGTTAGCAACGCGTTCCAAAAAAAGGGAAAAAAGCCGGTGAACTGGTCGCTTAGGGTCGCTTCTTATCGGGGCGTCAAGTGTCGGACGCTATCTCACTGAACCTAGGGGGCTGGATCAAACATTTGATTCCCGGGTGGAGGTCGTCAAATGTTTGTGAATCCAGAACACAATCAAAAGGTTGCCTAGTGTTCCGGGCTGACATTCAGGTTCCCGGCAGGGAACCATATGTCAGAGTCGGAACACTAGGGGGCTGGCGGGTTATCAACGTTTTTTTATCGCGATCCTGGGCGTTCATGCGGCATGCGAACGCGTTGTGGCAAGTAAATGGAATCGTTTCTATAGCGTTGGCCTGCGATTGGGTGATCGTCGAAGTTGAACGCCCATCAGCGACGATCTGTCGTCTGGAGATATGACAGAATTGCAAAAATAGAGGGTTTCAAAACTCTCTTTCCGTATTATGCTTTTAATGTGAGGATGTGGGCGGACGCTCAAACGGGGCCGATGTCAAGGGCTGCATCTTCGGGTTTGTGATGCGGGGTTTCGCGTTATGGCGACGAAGTCGTTCGTTATGGTGGTTCTAGCCACCCTGGCGGGACCGGCGATTGGGATCGGGTTGTTCGTGTTGATCAACAACCTCTGAGATCGTCCGGTTGAGTGCAAGTTCGGTAAGTTGGTCTGCGGTGCGTCGGCGATACCGCCAGAGCTGCGTCGGCTATGCGCGTGGCCAATTCTTCCCGACCATATTCAGTTGATCACCCGCCACTCACCGCCGTCAGGATCGTGACGCGCGCACCGCTTGCCACCGGCGTATCGAGCCGCGCCTTTTCGCCGTCGACAAAAACGTTGAGATGCTTGCGGATCGCCGGGCGGGTATCGGTGAGCCTGTCGCGCATCCCGGGCCAGCGCCCATCGAGCGCGTCGATCACTTCCGCAACGCTACGCCCATTGACCTTTATCGTGTTGGGCGAGCCAGGGAACAGCCGAACCAACGCTGTCGGCAGCGATACCGTCACCGTCGGCGCTTTAACCTGAGCCGGCTGCGATTCCCCGCTGTTGTGACCGACGCCTGCCATCCTCACGCCACCACCAGCGTCTCGACCGACGAGATTGTCGGCAGGTGCTTCGCAATTTCCCGCCAGCTCTCGCCCTCATCCGCGCTGACAAACAGCGAGCCCGAACTGGTTCCGAAATAGATACCGGCCGGATCCAGCGTGTCGGTCGCCAGAGCCTGTCGCAGCACGCCGAAATAGGCCTGCTCCTGCGGCAGACCGGCGCGCAGATCCTGCCAGGTTTCGCCGCCATCTCGCGAACGGTAGACGGCCGCCTTGGCGTCCGGCATGAAGCGCCCGAGCACGTCGCCATTGAGAGGGATGAGGAAGAACGTGTTTTCATCGCGCGGATGCGAAACGCATGGGAACCCGAACGTGGAAGGCAGACCGTTCTCGATCTGGCTCCAGGTCTCGCCCCCATCGTCGCTGCGGTACATGCCGCAGTGGTTCTGCTGATAGAGTCTGTCCGGATTGCCGGCCGCCATCGCAACCGCGTGCACGCAATGACCCACTTCGGGGAATTGCTGTCCTTCGGGCATGTAGTTGTTGCGGATGCCGCTGTTGCGCGGTTTCCAGGTTTTGCCGCGGTCGGCGCTGTGGAACACGCCGACCGCCGAAATTCCGGTCCACAGCTGGTTGTCGTCGCGCGGATGCCGCAGGATCGTATGCAGGATCAGGCCGCCGCCGCCGGCCATCCAGTTCGGACGCGTCGGGTGATTGCGAAGTCCGTCCACCTGGCTCCACGTCACGCCGCCGTCTTCGCTGCGGAACAGTCCGGCAGGCTCGACGCCTGCATAGATGCAGTCCTTGCCGGGCGACAGTGACCAGCCGGTTTTGATCGGGTCTTCCCCTTCCGCGTATTTCAGGCCTTCGGAAGAATGCGTCCAGGTTTGCCCCAGGTCTTCCGATTTCCACACCGCCGGCCCGAACCACTCGTTGCCGCCGGTTGCGTAGATCGTATTCGTGGCGCGGTCGGCTATCGCATGATTGACCGGCCACGCTTCGCAGAAGGGTCCGCGCAATTCCCATGACTTGCGCTGCGCGTCACCATCGAGAATGAACGCACCCTTCTTGGTCCCGATCAGAACGAGTACGCGCTTTGCCATGTTTTATGCTCCAGCACCAAGGGTTCGAAGATCAAGCAGTAGAGTACGTCGCTTTCGCGTCGGACAGCGTTGCATCCCAGATTATCGATTTTCACGGCCCGCACGAGTCTGCTAAACCAGATTATGCCTTACCGAACGCTGAATTCAGAGCACCTCGTTGCCACCGTTGAAAAGCTGGAACGCCGGATTATCGAGCGATTTCCGGGTTGCGGCCTGGCAAAGGTCTGCGCCGAGCTGAGTCAGATCGCTCGCGACAGCAGCCAGAAGGTCGCCGCCGCTTCCGAACCGAACATCCCCCTTCGCGTCGGTATCGCCCTTGTTCTGTTCTTGGGTTTGGCGCTGCTGGCCTACGTCGGCACCATTATTGATGTGAAGCGGGATTCGGAAAACTTGTTCGGCGTCCTCGAAGGTATTGACGCTGCCGTCAATACCCTCATCGTCACGGGTGCCGGGATCTACTTCCTGACCACGCTCGAAGGCCGCTGGCATCGCGATTTGGCGCTGAAAGACCTGCATGAGCTGCGCTCCATCATCCACGTCATCGACATGCACCAGCTGACCAAGGACCCGAGCCGCATTGCCACAGTCGGCACCCTGACGCCCTCCTCGCCGCAACGCCCTATGACGCCCTTCGAACTTTCCCGATACCTCGATTATTGCTCCGAGATGCTTTCTCTGGCGGCCAAAATCGCTGCGCTGTACGCTCAGGGCACGCGCGATCCGCTGATCATCGAGACCGCCGCCGAACTGGGCCAGATTACGTCGAACATTTCTTCCAAGATCTGGCAGAAGATCACGCTCGTTCACCGTCAGATTTCCACCGACCCCCCAGAGGGTCTTGGAATCTCGGCCATGTCGCAGTCGCCCAGCGTGGTAAAATCCGGCGGAATCGATTGACGGAACGTTTCTGTGGATAGCGGGCTCCCGTCACATCGGAATTTCATTTGACGCACTCAAAGAGCTGAACTAGTCAGTTTACGAACAAGTTGCGGCGGAGGGGGTGTTGCATGTTTAAACGGATGGGTGCGGCTTTGGCCGCAGCGTTACTGTTCGTCGGTCCGGCCGCTGCAACGCCACAGGCACCGATCTGGACGGGGTTCTATCTCGGCGCACACGGCGGCGGCGGCTGGGGTGATCTCAAGGACAGCAACGAGGGATTCGAGGACGTCAACGGCGGACTGGGCGGCATCCATGGCGGCTACCAGTGGCAGAGCGGCAACGTCGTCTTTGGGGCCGAAGGCGATATCTCGTTCGGAAAACTCGACGACCAAATCGAATTCATCAACCGCGGCAATTTCGGCGGTCGCCCGTTTACCGAAACAACCCGTTTCGGTTTCGAAGTGGACCGTCTGGCAAGCCTTCGCGCCCGTATCGGGTACGCGGCAGGCCCGCTGCATATTTTCGCAACGGGCGGAGTTGCCTGGGCCTGGACTGAGCTGTCATTCTTCGACAGCTTGACGATTGGTGGGCGGACTTTCGTCTCCGACGACGAAAAGGTGAGCGACACCCAGGTCGGCTACACGGTCGGTGCCGGCTTGGAATATAAGTTTTTGCAGAACGTTAGTGGGCGGGTCGACGTTCAGCACTACGGCTTCCGCGACGCTTTCGACATTGATGACGTTGACTTGAACTTGACCATCGTCCGCGGCGGATTGACATTCCACTTCAACTGACGCCAGACCGCATTGTTAAGGCCGGGCTGCCGACAATCCAAGGTGCGCGTCTCGCCGCGAAATTCACGATCGATCGTGAAATTGCAATGATTCGCAGCTTGCGCTTTGCCGCGTTCATCGGCTCTTCACCCTGACGGTGGATCTGCTATTCATCGCCCATGAGCACATCAGATACGAACGCCAATTCGCACCGGGCGCAACTGCCGCCGGCAACCGATGCCGTCGCCCTCGCCCAGGCCCTGATCCGCTGCCCCAGCGTCACGCCCGCCGACGCGGGCGCGCTCGATCTCCTGCAAGGCGTGTTGGAACCGATGGGTTTCGCCTGTCACCGGCTAGCCTTCACCGAGCACGGCACGCCAGACATCGACAACCTTTATGCACGGCTCGGCACCGCACGCCCGCATCTTTGTTTCGCCGGTCATACCGACGTCGTCCCGCCCGGTAACGAAGCTGCCTGGACCGTCCCGCCGTTCGCCGCGGAGGTCCGCGACGGTATCCTCTACGGGCGTGGCGCCGTCGACATGAAGACCGAGATTGCCTGTTTCATCGCGGCGTTTGCCCGGCTGCAAGGCGAACGCGCTGAAGCGATCCCTGGCTCTGTATCCCTGCTGATCACCGGCGATGAGGAAGGCCCCGCGATCAACGGCACACTAAAGGTGCTCGACTGGCTGAAAGGGCGCGGCGAAACGATCGACGCCTGCCTCGTCGGCGAACCATCGAACCCCTCCGCGCTCGGTGACGAAATCAAGATCGGCCGCCGCGGTTCCCTGAATGGGGAGCTGATCGTCAAGGGCCGGCAGGGCCATGCTGCCTATCCCGCCAAGGCCGATAATCCGGTGCCGAAACTGGCCCGCATGATCGACCGCCTTTCATCGGCGCACCTCGATGACGGCAGCGAACGCTTCGAGCCGTCTCATCTTGTGGTGACCGTGATCAGCGTTCCCAATACCGCAACCAACGTTATTCCAGGCGAGGCCCGGGCCTCTTTCAACATCCGCTATAACGACCGCTGGACAAGGCCGAAGCTTGAGGCATGGGCGCGGGATGTCTGCGCAAATTCGGCGGAAGAAGTGCGTGCGGAATTCACCTTGAAGTTCTGGGGAACAGGCGACGTTTTCTGCACCGAGCCGGGGCCGCTCGTCGAAACGATTTCCGAGGCGGTTCGCGATATCACCGGCCGCACGCCGGCGTTGACAACCGGCGGGGGCACGTCGGATGCACGTTTCATAAAGGACGCTTGCCCGGTTGTCGAATTCGGTCTCGTCAATGAAACAATCCACAAGGTCGACGAGCACGTTCCGCTCGCCGACATCGAGACTTTGACGCAGATCTACCGGCGCTTCATCGAGAAGTATTTCAAGCTGGCGTGACCCGAAGCACAATCTGCCAAGTTTCAGCCAAGTTTTTGAATTCGAATCCAAAAAAAGGCCGCAGCCCAAGGGCTGCGGCAAGTACCTCCCGACCGGCTAGGCCTCGCGGCCAGCCGTTTCACAGATCGAAATCAAACCGGGTAAGATCGATCGATCCGGTCAGGAGGATCTGGCTGTCGGCATTCCCGTCGCCGTTGACGTCCACTTCTATCAACGTGTTGGTGCCGACTTTCTGATAGCGAAGCTCACCGGCGGAGTTGCCGAACGCCGCTTCGCCGATGAAATTGAAGTCCTGATTGCCGGCCGCACCCGCATTTGCGTCGATCCTGTCGAGATCGATCGTGTCGACGCCCGGCGTGAAGTCACGGATGATATCGCGAAGTGCGCCAACGCCGCTGTCCCTGAGGAAGTCGAATTCGAACTTGTCGCGGCCACCGCCGCCGATGAGAATGTCACGGCCGGCGCCGCCTTCCACCGAGTCATGACCCCCGCCGCCATTGACGAGGTCGCGGCCCTGTCCACCGTCCATGTCGTCGTTGCCGCTGTTGCCGGACAGCCGGTCGTTGCCAGCATCGCCGCGGATCTTGTCGTTTCCGCCGCCGCCTTGGATGACGTCGTTTCCGGCATCCCCATGCAGGTCGTCGTGTCCGCCGCCGCCGACGATGAGGTCGTTCCCGCTACCGCCGCGGACGTCGTCATCACCGGCTCCCGAATAGACCTTGTCGTTTCCCGGGCCAGACCGGATCTTGTCGTCGCCCCCGCCGGTACGGATCACATCGTTTCCGGTACCCGAAACGACGTCGTCATCACCTGCTCCGGTTGCAATGTTGTCGTCTCCACCGGAACCGGAAGTCTTGGCTGCCAGGATGACATCGCCAGAGCCCTGATCGGCCGTGCCGTCGTCGTCGGTCGAGCCGCCAGATGTTGGCGTGCCCGGTGCATCGCCAGTCCCCTGGTCGGGCGTGCCGTCGTCGTCCGTTGAACCGCCGGAAGTCGGTGTGCCGGGCGCATCGCCAGAGCCTTGATCGGGCGTGCCGTCATCGTTTGTGGACGATGTCAGCGGCGCGAGAGCCGCAGTCGCGTTCAGTCTGTCGGATTCCGAGGATTGATCGCCGCCCGCATCGCCGGAGCCCTGGTCGGGCGTTCCGTCGTCATCCGTCGCGCCGCCTGAGGTTGGCGTGCCCGGGGCATCGCCGGAGCCCTGGTCGGGCGTTCCGTCATCGTCCGTCGCGCCGCCTGAAGTTGGCGCGCCCGGGGCATCTCCGGAGCCCTGGTCGGGCGTTCCGTCATCGTCCGTCGCGCCGCCTGAGGTTGGCGTGCCCGGGGCATCGCCGGAGCCCTGGTCGGGCGTTCCGTCATCGTCCGTCGCGCCGCCTGAGGTTGGCGTGCCCGGGGCATCGCCGGAGCCCTGGTCGGGCGTTCCGTCGTCATCCGTCGAACCGCCTGAGGTTGGCGTGCCTGGAGCATCGCCGGAGCCCTGGTCGGGCGTTCCGTCATCGTCCGTCGCGCCGCCTGAAGCATCGCCGTTCACACTCAATGAGTAGAGGCGATCGATGTCAGCCTGTGTCGCGGGGCGCTGAATGACGGTGTCGCCTGCGCTGTTCTTGAATTCGTAACGGCCGGCCTCGATTTCCTCTTCGGTACCGTCGGAATACTTGATTTCGATACCGTTCGGATAATGCTCGATCTCGATGACGTCGGCCATTTTTGCACTCCTGATGGCATTAGGTCTGCACAACCGAGTGCTGGATTAGGCCATGTTGGCGCTCCACTGTAGGGTCCGAGGACCGACGAATCACACCAGCTTACGTCTTAACGATTCTTCGGACTTTGGTCTGATTCCGCCGAGAAAAGACAAGCCGGCCCGCATCGTGCCGGTAGCAACCGACCGTGATGGCAGACGTCTCCACGACCGGCGCGTGGTTCGCCAGCCTGCCTGCCTCATGGCAGTGTCAATCGTCATCGCGGTTCCGATCCGCCGGGCCGCAGGAGGGGCGGCAGCGTCGTCGACGGCTAGTGGCCTGTCTCGCCTAAATCGGTGTGCTGGCCGCAACCGCTGACGATTTAGGCGAGACATGAAGGCCACTAGCGAAAACAATGGCTTAGTGTGGCGTTCAGCGCGCCTCAATTGACAACTCCTGTGCGGCACCAA
>JAHJSN010000150.1 GCA_018830445.1 Alphaproteobacteria bacterium
CAAAGAGCTGATGGCCCACATCGACGCCTTCATCGCCGCCTACAACGTCGATGCCAAGCCGTTCGTGTGGACCAAGTCCGAGGTTCATCAGAAACGCCTCAAGCCCTGTTTCGCGGATCAGTGATTCTGGGTACTAGCCTCCTGCTCGATGCAGATGGCGCGGCTGTCGTCTTCAGAAAGCGGCTCGTCGAGCAAGGCGCAATGATGCGGCGTGGCGCTTTCCACATCAACATCTCTGCGAAAATGGCGGCAGGTGTAGCAGGCGCCGAAAGCGCGACCAGCATTGCGCGTCAGCATCGCGTGAAGTGTTCCGCGCAACATCTCGACCAGCGTATCGAGTGCGTCAGGTTGTGATGCGGCGAGATTGGCGGCGAGTTCGAGGATCGGGTCGTCTCTGAGCATGCCTCGCCCGCGCGCTGTCAATCCAAGGACCACCGAGCGACGATCCCGCGCACTGGCTTCGCGCGTGACATGCCCTTTCTGCTCCAACGCAATCAACGTTTGGGAAATCGTGCCGCGCGTGGAGCCTAGATATTCGGCGAGCGCAGCAGGCGTACGCGAGAAGCGGTTGGCGCGGGCTACGAAGCGTAAGGCCTCCCACTGAGCCGGGTTAAGGCCGCCGGCAGCTTCGCTGCTGCGGGCAAGGCGATCCAACCGGTCGATGAGATGCGCGGCCTCGATTGCTGCTTCAGGAATCATTTGATGTCGACTCGATATTAATAGTTGACCGCCGCATTCGTTTGAAATATATAGTAGCTAGTCGATATCACACTGGCAACCAAAACTTTGGAGATCCCTGCATGCGTTCCCTGTCGTTCGCGGCCCTTATCGCCGCGCTTGCCTTGTCACCCTTACCCGTAATGGCCCACGACATCACGGCCAAGCCTGACGCAAAGGTGCCGCCGGCCTTCGATATTGTGGGTGCGAAAGCGACAACGGACGGGCGTCTTGCGACCTTCATCATGGAGGTTACCGGTAAGGCTGGCTCGCAGAAGCCCAAGAAGGTGGGCAAGCTCCAGGGCTCGAAGGTCGATGCCTATGTTTGGCCAACCAAGCTCGATCCGGCGGTTGTCGGTTTTGACAAGGGGTCGGGCATTCTCGCGCTTGCCATCACCGCGCATCCCGATTTCGACGACACGCCACTGTTCGATGAGAATGGTGACGGCGATCCGGCCAACGACGGTGCCGACTGGCACTCGCACTGGGTCGTGCTGGTCAAGGACGATGCCTGCGCAGGCGGCTTGAAAGTGCGTGACGTCTCGCCAGGACAGGACGTCTTGCCGGAAACCGCGCCCGGCCTGCCAATCGCCCTCGACAGCCCAGGCATGAGCCCTCTCATCAAGGGCGCAGCGGTTCGCATTACCGTCCCAGTGCAGGCTGCTGAAAACGTCAACTTCGATGCCGTGGCCGCCAAGCTTCAGGTCCACGAACAAGGCAAGGCACCGCTACTGTGCGTCACCGGCACCTACAAGGTCGCCTCAGGCAACCTGTCGCTTCCAGGCGTCATCATGCGGAAGACTAAATAGCTCCGCCGATCTACGTTTTTCGATTTCACCAACCAACCCACTAAGGAGATATCACATGACGCAGAAAGCCATATTCTACCATGCCGGTTGCAGCGTTTGTGTCGATGCCGAGCAACGGATCGCGACCGCGCTCGATCCTGCAGCCTACGACGTCGAGATCGTTCACCTCGGCAGCGATAAGGGCAGGTTGAACGAGGCAGAGGCGGCCGGCGTGAAGTCCGTGCCAGCCTTGGTCATCGACGGCCAGCCGTATCACATCAACTTCGGCGCCGATCTCTCGGCACTCAGGTAAAACATTGCACGCAACGCCGGGCGAGTCTGGCCCGCGGCCTCGAACGTCGTTGCGCTGCACTTCCTGCCTTTGCCGCTGGAAATATATATGGAAGGGCAAAATGATCCCGCTCCGGGACAAATATCAAGCTGTACCGGAACTTCTTGTGGATCGCTGGTTCAACACTCCAGAACCGGTCACCCTGGCAGGGTTGCGCGGCAAGGTGATCGTTATTGAGGCCTTCCAGATGCTCTGTCCCGGCTGCGTCAGCCACGGTCTGCCCCAGGCGATCGCAATTCGCGAAACATTCCCACGCGAGGAAGTTGAGGTGATTGGAATCCATACCGTTTTCGAGCACCACGCAGCAATGACGCCAGTTTCCCTCGAAGCGTTCTTGCATGAATACGGCATCGGCTTTCCCGTCGCTGTCGATCGACCCGGCGACGGCGATATACCCGAGACCATGAAGGCCCTGGGATTGCGGGGCACGCCTTCGCTCGTCGTGCTCGATCGCCGGGGCTTTATGCGAATCAACCTTTTCGGCCGGCCCAGCGACATGCTGGTTGCGGCTGAAATCGCGCGTCTCGTATTTGAACGTGGCCCCACTGCGGGCCAGGTTGCGACAGCGGAACCGGCCCATGGAGCATCCTCACCCTGCTTGCCGGAAGGTTGCAAGACATCGTGAACGCTAAACAGGAGGAGAGACTATCATGAAACGCATTCTGCTTGCCGGCATTGCCGCAGCCACCGCCAGCGTTGTCGTCCATGCGCAGGAAGACCGCGCGCTGAAATTTCCAGAGAACTATGCGACGCAGTTCACTCAATATTTTTCGGGCGACAGATTCTTGAACGACGATCAAACCATCCGCATCTATGCCAATGCGATTGCACTCGAAGGCGCAAGGAAAAACGGCAAGATGCCCTCTGGGTCGGTTCTCGTCGCCGAACTCTTTGCGGCCCGCACCGACGACAATGGCAAGATCGCAAAGAGTGCCCTTGGCAGAAAGCTGCCCGGCAAGATGAAAGCCATTGCAGTGATGGAGCGCCGAGATGGTTGGGGGGACCAATATGAGGAAGGCATGAAGGTCGGCAACTGGGAATTCGAAGTTTTCTCTCCTGACGGTAAAAACCTTAACAAGGATACTTCGGCCTGCAGAGCCTGCCACCAACCCTTGAACAGTAGCGAATTCATGTTTTCGCTGGAACATCTAATCGCTTCGCAATGACGATCTCATGTAGCCATTGAGCAATCGCAACGGAATGGGGCTAGTGTGGCGTCGCGCCTAAATCGGTGTGCTGGCCGCAACCGCTGACGATTTAGGCGAGACATGAAGGCCACTAGCCAAAACAATGGCTTAGTGTGGCGTTCAGCGCGCCTCAATTGACAACTCCTGTGCGGCACCAACAGGTCAATTAAGGC
>JAHJSN010000151.1 GCA_018830445.1 Alphaproteobacteria bacterium
ACGTTTCCCAGCGCAGTCTGATGCCATCCCGGTCGATCATACCAACGGCACGTACGACTGTTCGCACCGCCAGGGAATCCTCCCGAGTCGATCCGTCGCACCACGGATCACGATTCACTTATCGTTGAAGGGGTCCTTAGCCCATTGAATCAAAAGACCCGCCGGAGTAGGGCGGGTCCCTTGAAAATTGCCTGCCGCCGGATCGTGACGCCGAACAAAGCGCGAATATCAATGACATGGCGCCTTGGTCCGGAGAAAAACCGGATTATTTCAGGGTGTTGAGATAGGCGACGATATCGGCCAGATCGCTATCGGCGGAGAAACCGCCAAAGATCATCTTGGTGCCATCGATATAGGCCTTGGGCTTGTGCAGGAACGCGACGAGCGCCTCGTTATCCCAGTTGCCACCCTTCGCCTTCAAGGCTTCGGAATAGCCGAAACCATCGACCGAACCCTTGGCGCGGCCCGCGACGCCCCAAAGGTACGGTCCGACCTTGTTGGCGCCACCTTGTTCGCCGGTGTGGCAGGCGGTGCACTTCTTGAACAGTTTCGCACCCTTTTCGGCGCTGGCGGCGGCAACAAGTCCGGCAACCGTCGCAGCATCGAACGCTGCCGGGGCGGCGGCTTCGCCAGCCGTAGCGTGATCGCCTGATGCAGCCGCGGCATCGGGCTTCGGCAGTTCGTAGCCGACAACCTCATGCTCGCCGCCGCCATGATCGGGAGCGGTCGCGATATCGATGAAAGTGGTGCTACCCACAATGATGAGCAGGGCTGCCAGCACGGCGCCCGCGATCTTATTCAACTCGAATGAATCCATGTTCGTTTGCGTCCTGCTTGCCCAAATGCTGTCTTGCGCGGGCATCCGCTGTCTTTTGGATGGGATGACCGGCGCGAACTCCTGGCGGGACTATATGGTTTCGCGCCCCGCTTGCAACTCGCTATCGGGCGATCGCACACCGCTGAATGGCGAGACTAATCGTCGCCCACGACTTTGGCATGGCGAGGCAGAAGTGCGGCCGCCGCCAGGCAAGCAGCCTTCGGGCTCGTTTCACGACGGTCAACCGCCTATCGTTCTGCCCGACCCTGCAAGAATTAGAGTTGTTCCTGCAATACTCGGTGGCTTCCGGACGGCGATTGCAGCCATTCGGAGTCGAATGGACTGCTGCGCGGGGCGGGCGCTGCGATCGTGGGCGCTGCGATCGTTGACAGGGTTCGGGGCGGCGCGGATACTCCGGCCAGCCTGGCGGAGGCGTGAAAATCCGCAGAGAACAAAGTTGAATCCATCGTCGGCGGCATTTCCGGCCGGGGCCATTCAACAAGTCTCTGCAGACCCAGCCACAATTCACTAGTGTAGCGCACCTAACGTTTGGCATCGAGCCAAACCGCAAGTGGGGACCAAACGTTACGTGCGCTACACTCGAATCATAGTGTTGTACGTGTTCCTTATGGCTCCGACACTTGGTCGATAGCGTGCCGCAAGGGGAACCAAGTGTCGGGGCGGGAACACTAGAGTCACGGATATAGCCCACGAAAACCGCGCCCGACTCGAACTGGCCGAGCCTTTCATCCAACCGCCCGACAAACACCGGACACGACATGAGCAAATCCAAATCAAGCAGCAGCGAACCTGCGGGAGACAATGACACCGCGATGCGCCGGGCCGGCGCGGAGCGCCCCGGTGAACGCATCGCGTTCCAGGGGGAGCCGGGGGCGAACTCGCATGTGGCATGTCTCGAAGTGTTTCCGGGCATGGAAGCTGTCGCCTGCGCGACGTTCGAGGATGCGATCGCTGCGGTACGATCGGGTGAAGCCGTCTACGCGATGATACCCATCGAGAATTCGGTCGCTGGCCGGGTGGCGGATATCCACCACCTGTTGCCGGAATCCGAACTCTACATCGTCGGAGAGCATTTCCTGCGCGTGCGCCACCAGCTGCTGGCCAAGCCGGGAACGCGGATCGAGGAAATCAAACGGGTGCTGAGCCACACGCAGGCGCTCGGCCAATGCCGCAACACGCTGCGCAAGCTCGGGCTGAAGCCGATCCCGGAAGCCGACACCGCCGGTTCGGCGAGGCTCGTCGCCGAAGGCAGCGATCCAACGCAGGCGGCCATCGCCACAACGCTGGCGGCTGAGATCTACGGGCTTGAGATCCTCAAGAGCGACGTCGAAGACGAAGTTCACAATACGACGCGCTTCGTGATCCTGTCAGCTGAGCCCGACGATGCGGAACCCGACGAGGGGCCGGTGATCACGACGTTCATCTTCCGGGTGCGCAACGTACCGGCCGCGCTCTACAAGGCGCTTGGCGGATTTGCGACCAACGGCGTCAACATGACCAAGCTCGAGAGCTATCAACTCGAAGGCACCTTCAACGCGACGATGTTCTTTTCGGATGTCGAAGGCCATCCCGCCGACCGGATGGTGCGGTTGGCGCTTGAAGAACTTTCGTTCTTCTCGACGCAGGTGCGCGTGCTCGGCACATACCGCGCCAGCCCCTACCGGGCGGAAATGGAAAGGCGGGCGAACCCGCAGGTCGCCATGCAGGGACACGGATGAAATGAACCGGCTTGCCAACAAGATTGCAATCGTAACAGGCGCCGCCTCCGGCTTCGGACGCGGCATCGCGGAAGCCTTCGCACGCGAAGGTGCGCGCGTCGTCGTTGCCGATCTCAATGGAGACGGGGCGCATTCGGTTGCCGCATCGCTCGGTGACGGAGCTGTCGGCTTCCAGGCCGACGTCACCAGGCGAGCCGATGTCGAGGCGATGGTTGCCGCGGCGGAGGAGAACTTCGGCGGGCTCGACATTCTCGTCAACAACGCCGGGGCGACGCACAAGAACAAATCGTTGCTGGAAGTCAGTGAAGAGGAGTTCGACCTCATCTATGCCGTCAACGTGAAATCGCTCTACCTGACGACGCTTGCCGCGGTGCCGGCTATGGAACGGCGAGGCGGCGGGGCGATCGTCAATACCGCATCGACGGCCGGGGTCAGACCGCGGCCCGGGCTGACCTGGTACAACGGCTCGAAGGGCGCCGCGATCACGCTGACGAAGTCGCTTGCCGCCGAACTGGCGCCGAAGAAGATCAGGGTCAACGCGATCAATCCGGTGATCGGCGAAACGGGCCTACTGGAATCGTTCATGGGGCAGCCCGATACACCTGAGAACCGCGCCAAGTTCGTGGCGACGATCCCGCTTGGACGCATGTCGCGGCCTTCCGATATCGCCAACGCGGCGGTGTTCCTGGCCGAAGATGCATCCGAGTTCATCACCGGAGTCGCCATCGAGGTCGACGGCGGGCGCTGCGTTTAGATTGCCGTAGGCCCAATCAGGCCGAACTTCGTTCGCATGCACCGTCAGCTGTGAGGCATGTCGGGCACAGCCGATCATCGAGTCGCCCAACTGAGTTGCGATTCCGCAAGGTGCCGCGGCGTGTCTGTTGCAAGCTATGCTAGTCAAAAGGCGGGCGAGCCTCTGTAAGGCATCGCACGCGTTCTATCGTTGGTTGGCGTTTTAGTGGAGTTTCCCATGCAGGAGAACGCTCCGAGTGGACAGGCCCCGGTTGCCGTCGGCGCTGGAGTTGACTCCGCTTCGGTGAGGGTACCGGAGCCAGCCAATCGCGCGGCGATAGAGAACCTGCTCAACGACTATTTCACCAAGCAGCACGACCGGAAGTGGAATGAGCACCTGAAGTCCCGGTGGACCACGCTGATCCTGCGCTGGGTGGTTGGCGTCATCGGTGTTGCATTGTTTGCCGCGCCCATCGTGAAAGTCATCCTCACGGAGGAAACGGACCGGCAGATCCTGGGGCAGCCGGACGGACTCGTTTTCCTGTTGCCGGGGCTGCTTTTGGTCGCCATGTCATGGATCGCTGCTCTTTGGAGCCGCGGCTGGCCGACCCCGATGCTGTTTGCCATCGCGATTGCGGCCTTCGATGTCTACTACTTCGATACCGGGCCTGACATCCTCATTCCCTTCATGGTCGCGGTAGCGGCACTGGCGCTTGCCGCCGGGTTGATTTCGTATGTCTACAACCAGCGAAAAGAACCCAAATCCCTGGCCGAACTGGAAAAGGACATCGACGACCTGACTGCGCGGCAGCTGAAGGAGTTCGTGCGGCAGGCGCGAACGCATCTTCCTATTCCGCCCAGCCGCTTCGATGGCACGAATGTCCATTGCCTCAAGTGCTTCCCCAAGCGCCGACGGCTCAACAGGCCCGACATCCTTGCCAGAATCGGTACCGATAAAATTCCGCGCATGTCGCCGATCGGCGTCTGCGCATTCGATTTTGGCGAAGCCGATGTGGTGGTGCTCGAAGGCGCGGTTGATCTCAAGAGCGGGGAGGCGGTCTACTTGAGCGCAAACCAGTTTGCCTATCGGGACATCAGCTCGCTCATCTGGCACAGCGACGTGTGGCCGAAGCCAGGTGCGAGCGTGCCCGGTTCGAGCCCCGATCCGGCGACGGTGGCGGTGCGAACGGAGGATGACGGCAAGATCGCCGCCACGCCTTCAGGCCGGAGAAGCAGGAAGCCTGCCGTGCTTCGGCTGGAAGAGTTCAAGATTCTCCTCAAAAGCGCGCATGCCATCGAGATCCTGTTTCATGACGGCTCGCTGGCAAAGCATCTGGAAGACAAGAACTTCGGGCCAGTCGAGGATACGCAAAAGATCAGGGCCGTCTGGGAGCAGCTTGCGTCGAAGCGGTCGGCTGCGTCGTTGAGGTAACCGGACAATGCGTGGCTCGGCGAGCGATCCGCTCAGCTGCGCTGCATGAGCCGCTGCAGCTTCTTGTGCCGGGTCTCCTCGGGCTCTTCCCAGTTCAGCGTGGAAACAAGTGTGCCGCTGCTGTCGAACAGGAATACGGACGCGGTGTGGTTCATGGTGTAGCTGCCGTCCGAAGTGGCGACCTTCTCGGCAACGATGCGATACTTGCTGGCGGCGTCGGCGACCTGCTTCGCGCTGCCGGACAGCCCGACAATGCGGGGATCGAATGCTGACAGATAGGTCTTCAACTGCGCCGGAGTATCGCGGGCAGGGTCCACAGTGACGAACAGCACCGTCAGCTTGTCGGCATCCGGGCCCAGCGCCTCAAGGTGCTTGGTCATCTCGAACAAGGTCGTGGGGCAAATATCGGGGCAGTGAGTGAAGCCGAAAAAGACTGCGTGCGGCCTGCCCTTCAATGCTTCGCTTGAATAAGGATCGCCGTTCTGGTCGACGAGTTCGAAGTCGCCGCCGATGCGTACGGCACCCGGCAGAGAGGCGCCCTGACGGGCGGCCTCCTGCATGTGACCGAGAAAAATCGCACCGCCAACGAAGGCAGCTATCGCGACAAGCCCCCAGAGGACAAGCCTTATGCGGCCAAGTAGCGAAGTGTTCGCTGCCATCGTCGATCTCCCTTCCCAAATTCAATGATTGTGCTTCATCTCATGGCCGCCGTGATCCTGACCAGTAGGCATGTCGCCGCCCTTGCCGTGCAACGACTTTGCCCCCAGGGGAGCGACGGCGAATTCGACGGCGACTTCACCCGCCTTCTCGAATTGCAGCGTTCCCTTGACCGGCGTGCCAACCTTGGGTTCGCCGCCGAGTTCCATGAACATCAGGTGGTAGCCGCCGGGCTTCAGTTCCACCGTGGCACCGGGTGCAATCTCGAGCCCACCCTTGACCTCATTCATGCGCATGACGCCTTCGGTCATGGTCATCTCGTGGACCTCGACGCGTTGCGAGAGAGCGAAACTGCCGCCGATCAACCGGTCGGCTTCCTTGCCGTGATTCATGATGGTGACGAAACCACCGGCTACTTTCGCTCCCGGAGGCGTGGCCCGCGTCCAGGCCTTTTCGATCATCACACCGGAATGGGTGTGCTTGGCGTCTTCGGCGGTGAGTTTCGGGGCGGCCGCAAACGCGAGCGCCGTCAACGCTATCGCGAACATTGCGCCGAGAAAGAAGTTTCGGCGAGCGAGTTTCAACATTCGATTTCTCCGTTTCAGATCGACGGCCCTTGCCGGACCACCGTTGTGTGATTTGCCTGCGTCAAAAGTGAATTCCGGCGGTTGGCCGTCGGGCGCGCGTCATACGAATCCGGCGCAGCACCCATGATGTGGGCCGTTTGCGCTGTCCTGCCTCTTCGGAGATCAGACGATTGCCGGAGGACCGCGGATCGTGCCGGCGAAATGCTGCCGGCGCGCGGGTGGAGGATTGACTGCCTGAGGCAGCGACGCGCTCTCAAGGCTGAAGACGACCGGCGCGAGAGCGATCTGCGGCGCGGTCAGACAGACCGCGGGAGCAGCACCGGTACATAGCGGGCAGGATGCAGCGGATTGTCCGGGGCCGGCGGGCGGGGCAGAGCCGTCCTGCGATAGCGGAGCAGATTGACCCGGGCCGCAGAGCGCGTGGATCGAAAGGCTGGCCAAATCGCCAGGAGCCGCGATTGCGCGCTCGAAATTCGCGGTGACGTGCAGCGACAAAAGTGCGGCATGCAGCAGGGTCGCCACAAGGGCCGACCAGCTGCCCGAGCGCTTCAAGATGCGGGACTGTCGCAGAAATCTCATACTTCCGACATTACCCGGCGATCTCACGACGGCAAGCGGCAGGATGCCACAGCGTGTCGATGCCGTTTCGCCGATGCGGTTCAGTAGTCGTTCGACAGCCACGTCTTGACGAGGTGGTGGGCCATGGACTGTGCGCCCGGCAACCAAAGCTCCTGGGAATGCATGCCGGTCAGCATGGAATTCGCTTCCATGCGGGAGTACCAGGCGGCATGTTCGATCTCGGCTGTGTCAATTACCAGTTCCTTGTGCTCGGCGTGGGCAATGCATCCCAGCATCAACGAATGGGGAAAAGGCCAGGGCTGGGAACCCAGAAGTTTCACCTCGCCGACGTCGAGGCCGGTTTCCTCCTTCGTCTCGCGGCGGACGGCATGGACGATGTCGTCACCGGGTTCGACGTAGCCGGCCAGCGTCGAATACATCTTGTCGGGGAAGCGGTGCTCATGGGCCAATACGATGTGATCGCCATCGGTCACGGCCATGATGACGACAGGATCGACGCGGGGGAACGTTTCGTAGCCGCAGGCCCAGCATTTTCGCTTCCAGCCGCCCTGCTTGACGTTCATCGAGCCGCCGCAGCGCCCGCAGCAGCGGTTATTTTCATGCCAATGGCCAAGCGAGATGGCCTGGGCAGCGAGCGCCAATTCGGATTGCGGAATGGCGCCTTGCGTCGCCAGCGTTCTGACTTCGACGCGGTTTTTCAAGGCTTCGCGGGCCTGGGGAGCGCCGCGGGCATAATGCTCGCTGGTCGCAACGGCGAATTTGGCGGTCCCGTCTTCAGGGTCGATGCCTAAAAAGATCGCCTCGTTGGCGGCGAGCCCCATGTCCGCGATCTCCGCGGCGGTAAACCAATGAATGTGCGTTTTTGTGCGGTCTTGGCTCGAATCAACCACGGCCTTGTCGCCGGCGAGCACGAAGAACCGAGAGGTTTCCGCCGAAACGAGCGAATCCATGTAGTCCTTGTCGATGCGCTTTTCGCTCTGCCTGTCGAGGATTACGGTCGGGCCGAGTGTGGGCTTCATGCGTCGCATGCCTCCTTGATGGACCAAGACAAGAGCACGGAGAATGGGCCTAGCGCAACACGTGCGATGGGGCGGAGTGGGGATTTACGGACCGTTACGGGGTTCAATTTATACTCAGCACACAGCAGAGGGTGTGCGATGGCGATGACCAAGATTTCGATCGGGGCCAAGGAATATATGTCCCTGTTCTGGCTTCTTTTTTCCGCATTTGCGGCAGCCGCGCTACTGGCGGGTGCAAACGACTATCTCGCCGGCGGCCCGTTGCCTCTGGGCTATATGACGCTCAGTGCCATCTTAGGCTATTTTGCCTATTCGTGCTGGATCAAGGCCAACCATGTTGGGCCGATCCTGACCCTGCGCAGCGACGGCATCGTGTTCGACCTGCAAAGCCCGACCGTGTTGCCGTGGCATGCGCTTCGGCAAATCCAGGTTTTTCATGGACGCAACCGCCATGTCCGTTTCCGTTTCGATCCGCAGTTGATCCCCGACATCGTGCCGGGACCGCTGCCGCGCATCCTCCCGGCGACACCGTTTCGCGGCAAAGCCGATTTCCTCATTTTCCCAGGGGATACCGACAAAGCGTTGAGCGAATTGAGGGATCTCGCCGTTCCATACTGGCAGGAAGGGCTCAAACGCCGGTATCCGACGGCTGTGGTCGGAAAGACGCCGAGCTGGATTCACGACCGGCTCGAAGCGACCAACCGCGACGGCGTGCCGATACTGGCCCGATGATCGGGGTCGCACTTGCATCCATTGCCCAAACCGGTCATATCAACCGTGGGCTGGCGGCGGACGCATCCGTCGCCAACCGGGTCAGGTCGGGAACGAAGCAGCCCTAACGATCAGGATACGGGTCGTCCGCCAGCCTCTTTAGTTGCGCCTTCAGATGCCCACGCCTTCGGCGCATCCGGCGCCTGACAATGCTCCGCAGCCTAATCTGGTTTACGGGCCGAAGAGGCCTTCAACAGGGGCACAGCAACGCTGCGGGTCGCGTTGTTTGTCCGGCCAACACTCGGCAAGCCGGTGTTGGGCTGCTCCCGCGGGCCTGCGGCTCGATGGTTTCCTAACTTTTGAATTGCTTCAGCCCACTTAGCTGCCCGCCCAAGTTGTCTGCAGCTACGGGCTAGAGTTCAGCTTAAGCCAATTCCGGTGTTACCGAATGACAAGGAACGAACTGCCACAATGGCTGGTAATACTCCAGGCACTTGGACCATCAATCATTGGGGCCGCCGTCGCTTATGTGGCGTGGCGACAGTGGATAACTGCCCACTACAAGTTGCGCTTGGACCTCTTTGAACGTCGTTATAAGGTCTACCAAGCGCTTCAAACCCTCGTTCATAAAGTTGCGATTCATGGACCCGTGAAAGCAGGTGATCTACAAGAGTTTGCAGCGGGCATTGATGGGGCAGAGTTCCTTTTTCCTGAGGAATTAGCAAAGCATTTGCGCAAGATTCAGTCGATGTGCGGCGATGCCGCCCATGCTCGATTGCGAATTTCATACCGCCAAATACATGGCGATGACGGAAGGCTAGAAGGATTGCTGGATGAGGAAGACGCTGTTCTCGAATACGTCAGAGATGAGCAGCGCCACCTCCTCAGGGACTTCAAGAACCATTTGGATCTGTCGAAGGCGATCTGAGCCATCTGTCAACATTCTTTGGCTAACTGGCGCCCCGCTCCACCCCCGGCTATAGTCCCGCGCATGAGTGACAGCATGTTCGATGACGCGGAGATGGGGGCGGGGAAACCTTACGTCGTTCTCGCGCGGAAATACCGGCCGCAGACGTTCGCCGACCTGATCGGGCAGGACGCGATGGTGGCCACCTTGAAGAACGCGTTTCAGCAGGGGCGGATCGCGCAGGGCTACATGCTGACCGGCGTGCGCGGGGTCGGCAAGACTACCACGGCGCGCATCCTGGCGCGCGCGCTCAACTTCGAGCCGAAGGACGACAGCGCCGGCAGGGGCGGGCCGACCATCGAGCTGCCGCACGACCCGGACAAGTATGGCCGCCACTGCGCCGAGATCATGGAAAGCCGGCACGCCGACGTGATCGAAATGGACGCCGCCTCCAACACCGGCGTCGACAACATGCGCGAGATCATCGAGAGCGCCCGCTACAAGCCGCTCGTCGCGCGCTACAAAGTGTTCATCATCGACGAAGTCCACATGCTTTCGAAGGGTGCGTTCAACGCGCTCCTGAAAACGCTGGAGGAACCGCCGGAGCACGTCAAGTTCATCTTCGCGACGACCGAAATCCGCAAGGTTCCCGTGACGGTGCTGTCGCGCTGCCAGCGGTTCGATCTGCGCCGCGTCGACGTGCCGGAGCTATCGGCGCACTTCAAACGCATCGTCACCGCGGAGGGCGCGGAGGCCGAAGACGAAGCGCTGATGCTGATCGCGCGGGCCGCCGAAGGTTCGGTGCGCGACGGGTTGTCGATCCTCGATCAGGCCATTGCGTTCGCCAAGGGCAAGGTCGCCTCGCAAGACGTGCGCGCCATGCTGGGCCTTGCCGACCGGGGCCGCATCTTCGACCTGCTGGAAGCCCTGATCGGCGCGAAGCCCGGTGAAGCGCTGAAACAGCTGGAAGACCTGCACCGCGACGGCGCCGATCCGGTGCAGGCGCTCGGCGACCTGTCGGAGGCGGTGCATCTTTCGACGCGCATCAAGACGGTCGGTGCGGAGGCCGGATCGGAAGGCCTCTCGGCCGAAGAAGTGCGCCGCGCCGGGGCCATCGCCGGCAACGTCTCGGTGGCGCTGTTGTCGCGCATCTGGCAGATGCTGTTGAAAGGCATCGAGGAAACCGGACGTGCGCCGAACCCGCGCGCATCCGCCGAAATGGTGCTGATCCGGATAGCCTACACCGCCGATCTGCCCTCGCCGGAAGAGATCGTGAAGGCGCTCGGGGGTGCATCGGTTCCGGCGCGCAAGGGAAATGGAGACGGCGCAACCAAGGCGGCGAGCGAAGCCGCGTCGGCACGCGCGGAAAACGATGCACGGCCGGTCGCCGATGCGGCTCCTCAACATGCAGGTGCTGCGGGCCGTCAGACATCAGGAGACGAGACGTCTGACAATTTCGCGGCCGCTCCGCCGCCGATCGATGTGCCGCCATGGGAAGACGAACCTTACCTGCCGGAAGGCCTGCCCGGCGACGGCGAATTCGACCCGGAAGATCCGCTCTACGCCGAAGCCCCGCTGCCCGGCGCCGGACGGCTGATGCCGGACCCCGGATCGTTCGTGGAAGTCGTCGAGCTGGCAAGTGCGCAACGCGATGCCAAGCTGAAAGTGCACTTGGAAGAGAACGTCAGCCTCGTCAAATTCGACCGCGAAACGCGCGCCATCGACCTGTTCCTGATGCCCAACGCACCGCCGCAGATCGCCAATGAGTTGCGGGAGAAACTCAACCTGTGGACCGGCAAACGCTGGATGGTGATGCTTTCCAAGACCCAGGGCGAGACGCCGATCGGAAAGGCGCGCAGGGAACTTGCCGCGGCGGAATTGGAGCGCCTCAAGGCCGATCCGGCGGTGGCCGCCGCGCTTGCCGCTTTCCCAGGCGCACAGGTTGCCTCGGTGCGGACAATCGAGGCCGATGACGATAACGACAGCGGCATCAGCGAGGCTGGAACAGGCTGAGGCTGGTCGCCGTTTCAAAGTTTCAGGCGGCGTCAACGTTGCGCTGCATTTCAAACGATAGCGGAAATGAAGAGGAGCCCGACGTGAAAGACATCATGGGCATGATGGGTAAGATCAAGGAAATGCAGGAGCGCATGCAGAAGGTGCAGGCCGAGCTTGAGCAACTGGAGTGCGAGGGACAGTCGGGTGGCGGGCTCGTCAAGGTGACGCTCAACGGCAAGGGCGAAATGCGCCGCGTTGCGATCGACCCGAGCCTGATGAAGCCCGACGAGGCTGAGATCCTGGAAGACCTGATCGTTGCTGCCAGCCAGGATGCCAAGTCAAAAACGGAAGTTGTGGCGCAGGAAAAGCTTGCTTCCGTGACCGGCGGTCTGCCGCTGCCGCCCGGCATGAAGCTCTTTTGAGTTGGTGCTTTTTGATTGCGCTTCGGGTGCCGACAGAGCACCCGCGCTTTTTGATGGCCCTTCGGTTGCCCATCGCCGCTAAGCTGCCGCAACCGGGCTGTTTAATGGCCCTTCGGTTGCCCATCGCCGCTGCGCGGCGACATCCGGCGCCTGACAATTCTCCGCGGCGTCTCGGTTCGAACGTCATCCCCGCGCAGCAGTGCGCTCTCTTTGATTGCGCTTCGGGTGCCGACGCAGCACCCGCGCTTTTTAGTTGCGCTTCAGGTGCCGACGCAGCACCCGCGCTTTTTAGTTGCGCTTCAGGTGCCGACGCAGCACCCGCGCTTTTTGATGGCCCTTCGGTTGCCCACCAGCAACCGGGCCGTGACAATTCTCTGCTGCGTTTTCGTTCTAACGTCATCCCCGCGGAGGCGCGGTCCGGCCACTGCCCGGAAGAATGCGCGGCTGGAATTTGGACTCGACGGAAAAAGACTGGTAGGAATATCCGGATCGCGGCGCGGAATTGACGATCGGGTGGTGTTCTTGATGCGTGGACGGATCCCGGCCTGCGCCGGGATGACGGTGGTGGGGTCGTCGCGGCTTGATCGTCGCTTGAAGACTTTGTGTGCCCATCAACGCGAAACG
>JAHJSN010000152.1 GCA_018830445.1 Alphaproteobacteria bacterium
GGCCTCCGCAGCGCTTGACGGAGACGACAGACGCTGACATCAACGAACTCACCCAACGGTGCCGTGCTCAGGTGGCCGGATAGTCCGGAATGAGTGGCCGGATGTCACCGGAATAGGTGGCCGGATGCGTCGGAATGCGCACGCACATCAACGCAGAGCTTGCCATCGCCCAACAAGCCGCCGCACTCCGTTCGGAAATTAAAGGCCTGCGCGAAACGCGTGCCAGCCTGCCGCCCACCGCCGCTATGAAAGATGCTGATCCGCAGCTCGCCATCCTTGATGATCTGCTCGGCCTTGGGGCGCAGCGGCTCGGTATCGCCCTATCGCTGCTTGTTGCCGTCCTGGTCGAATTCGGCTCAGGGCTCGGACCGTATCTCTCGACCGCCTTTCATTCCCGACCCCATCGGGCGGCAACTCACTCTGCGCCGCCTGCCCGTCAGCCCTTGCCTGCAATGCCGACGACTTACGCTCCCGGGCGCGGCACCCCCGAAGAGGCCTGGCGCAAGCAACGGCTCACGACAAAGCAAGGCGCGCGCACACCCATCACCCGGCTTTATGCCGACTATCTCAGCTGGTGTAGCCAGCAGATGGTGACGCAGCCACTCACCCTCACTGCCTTCACCGCATGGCTGACCGAGCACGCGCAACTGCGCATGGTCGATGTTGGGCCAAGCAAATGCGTGGAGGGGAGCGAACTGCTCCAAAATTGACGGCTATTTGCTTACGGTGTCGGCGCTGGCCTTTTCACAACGTTCTGAAAGTGGACTTGGCAGATCTCCAAGCTCGACCACGGTGCTTCCGGTGCCTTCGCCCCGTCTAACCGGCACGTCGATCATCGCTAGCCGGAGCATTTCTGCATCTTCTATCCTTTGGGCAAGTGGATAGTCGATACGCTGGCCGTCGCTGCAATAGATGCGCCCGCCGAGCTGGCGGTTTCCCTGGTTGTCGCCTCCAACCTGCACCACGTCGAACGCAGGCAGCATCTCAGGCTTGGGGGGTTGTTCAGACCCAATCAATGCCGCAAGGCGATCAATCGCATTGCCAAAATCTCTACCCATCGCCCAGAATCCGTCACGCAGAACATTGACAATGCGTGAGTCTAATTCATGGCCAGTTTTCTTGATCTCAAATTCATTATTCATGTGACGCCCCTTTTCCATTCAGAATAGCAAATTCGACCGCTTTCCAGTGTTACGGTTGCGTGACAATTTCAATGGAATGCCAAAAGGGCAACAATCCTGAAATATCTGGCATTTGAGCAATAATTAACAAAGACTTAATTCTGCGGAATTAAAATAAAAAGGCAATGTAACAAGGGGAGGATTGCCATGAATGAAGCTGTTGAAAACGCTGAGCCAAAACCATCAGCGATTGATCTCAAAATCAAAGGCCTGTTGCGTCACGCCAAATACTTTCAAGCCGTGGCCGATTCTGGCCTCGACCGTTCAGGACCAGAATATAGCGCGCGCCGTCAGGACGTCATGGCCTGCGTCATCGGCGCAGCGGTTGGAGCGGGCGCGCTCTACCGCAGGAACGATGAGCTTGCGCCCGAGGCTCCAGCGGATGCCATGAAGGCGCTGCGCAGTGATGCCCGTTGGCTTGCCGCCGCCGCTGCCAAACAAGCCGGCGTACCCAAAGAAAGCGAAGCCTATCACCGCTTCAGCGATCGCATCGTTGATACGGCGATCGCCACCGCCGTCGCGCATGGAAAACTCCAGGCACCTAATCGCGGTTTTGCAGAGAAGGTGGAGGAACAGCGCGAAGCGCCGGCCGAAGGCATCGAGCGCTAAGCTCTTGGCGATGCATCCACGGGACTGCTGAGCCCAAGCACTTTTTGCATTCGGTTGCGCAAAATCTTGTCGGTGACACCACGCTCATCAAGCATCTCGACCAGAAGCGTCACATCCTCACGGACCTCAGGATCGGCGAGCATTTCGGCGGTGATCTGTGGATTGCCACCAATGGCGCGAAGCTCGGCATCGACGGTGCTGATCAGTACCGCATTGGGATCATCGATGCGCATGGCCCTCACTGCATTCGTGATCAGCTCCAGATGGCCGTGCAGTGCCTTGATGGCGGCAGCGTGCTCGCGTTCGGCTTTCAGGCGCACTTTCTCGGCTTCAACTTCCTTTCTCCTGCGCTCGGCGTCAGCAGCATCAATCTCTTTTTGACGCGCTTCGGCTGCCTTGCGCTCGCGCTCCTCTTGTTCGTGTTGGGCGACCTTCTCCAGGTGGATTTTTTGCTGCGCTTCCTGCTGCGCTTTGCGCTCCGCCGTCTCTTGGGAAATCTGCCATTTCGAAAGCCCGAGACCAACGAAATAGCCGATGATGCCCCCGGTCCAAAGTCCCTGTATTTCTGCAGCAGGAAGAGAAGTCCAGCTTGCAAGAGAAGCCCACGCTATTGCGATGCTCAGCAGTACGCACCAGACAACGACATACAGAATATATTTTCCAAGCGCTTTGCCATGATCGCGAGCTGCCTTGTCATATAAACCAACCCACACGAACCCAAAAAATATCGATGAGATCACCAGTGCGATCATCGACCATCCCCCCTGGATCACACGGCTTGAATAAGTGCCTGATTGACCGACTGCTTGATCTGGAGCGGCTCCATCTCCGGCCTTAGGCATGCGATGACCTCGACGCATCGCTCAGTGAGACTCGTCATTTCTTCATCGATCAGCGCAAGCTCCCGATCGACCTCTTGTTGTCGCTTCATAATCAGCACGTGCCGTTGGGGCGAGACTTCCGTCTCCGTCAACTGCCGGTTCATGGCCGACTTTTCCTCAGCGAGAATGCGCTGATGGCCTTCGAGCAAACTCTTGGCATCGCGGAACATGCCGACAATCGCTTCGGTCTTCATCTCGTGGATCGACACCGCTGCATCGAGCATCCGCGTGATGACTTCCTTCTCACGATCGGCTTGCCGGTCAGCCGCAGCGATCTCAGCGGTGATGCGTTCGCGCTCTAACTCGATTTCAGCCTGCCGGACGACCGCTTGCTCTGCTGCCTCCTGGCGCTTTGAGCGGGCACTGGCCTCCGCCTGAACGACCGAAAGGGCCGCCATAATCACTGGAATTGGAATCGTCATGTGAGCCCCAATCAATCAATGAAATATCCCAAAACATTGTCTGTCAGAGACCCGCCGTCCAGAGGGTTTTCTGCAATCAACCACACTTCATTTTCCGATGTGTCGCGCACGCATAATGGTGCCGACTAAATTGTCTCTTTGCCTTTTCTTTCAGCGCTCCTTGCGCGGCTTTTGATCTGCCCTCTAGCGCCGGGGCTGGCTCGTGCCTGCAACAGCTGCGCTGTCCTCCACTGACGTTGCGGTCCTACGGATGCAGACGCCAGACCCTCGACGCTCCTTCGAGTGCCATCAAGCCGCGACGGTCGCGGCTTCGAACACATCAAAGGAGAATTTTATGACCACCACATCACAGACTAACCGCCCGACCCATCGCGCTTTTTTCGTTAGCGGTGACGGAGACAACAAACAATGGATCGAACTGGGTCCTGTCTGGAGCCACAATGATGGGAAAGGCTTCAATCTCGTGGCCCACGTCCTGCCCGCTCCCGGCCAGACCATCGTGATCCGTGCGAACAAGCCGGCGGACGCATCCGAGAACGGAGGCCAGCAATGAGCCTCCTTCTCACCAAAGCTCAGCGTGAGCGCCTGCTGGCTAACGGCAGGCGCACCGCCGAAGGGATCGACCACGATCCCAAACCGGTCGTCAAACTGTTCACGCCCTTCGCCAACGCCACCTGGCTGCTCACGGAACTCGACATCGAGATCCCCGATCTGGCCTTCGGCCTGTGCGATCTGGGTGTGGGATTTCCGGAGCTTGGCAATGTCATGCTTTCCGAAATCGCCGCTCTGCGCGGCCCCGGAGGACTGCGCGTTGAGCGCGATCGCCACTGGAGGCCCGACGGCACCCTCTCCCAATACGCCGATGCTGCCTACGCCGCCGGCTCTATCGTCGACTATGTGAAGGGAGGTGCGAGGTGAGCGTCCCCGACAATCAACGTCGCGCTGCGAGGGCATCCATTGCCCTCGCAGCCTACCGCACGGCCACAGGCACCGAACCAGACGACGCGTTGTGCGATCTGCTCGCCGACCTGATGCACTGGGCTAACCAGCACGGCTTCGACTTCGCAGGCGACTACGACATGGCACGCTGCCACTTCGACGCCGAGGTGTTGGAGCCCGACAGCTTCGATCTGTTTGACGGAGGTGCATTATGACACGTCCGGCAACCATCCGCTGGGAGGTCCAGCACTACACGCTCTGTAACGGTTGGGTAAACACCTGGTTCATCGACGATATGCCGGAAACCTTTGCCACGCGCGACGAAGCACAAGCCGAACTCGATGAGTTCTTCAGCGATGTCGCGCACGAGATTGCCTGCGGCGATCGCTTGCCCGATGAAGGCTACGTTCCCGACGACTTCCGCATCGTTCCGGTTCAGAAGGCTGGAGGTGCGCTATGCCAGTAAGCATGTGTCACGCCTGCGGCTGCGACTATCGTTGGCAGTGGGAGGAAGCCTTTGACAAGTTCGGCTTCGGCAATGGCGATGGCCAAGTCGAAACCGATACCGTAGCGGACATGTTGATCCGGCATGGATATGAGGTCGAAACATCCAGTTGGGGATGCGCAACACCGTAATTACGTCGATCTGCAAAGATGCAATTGCGATGATAAACAGATGCGGCCATGCGGCGTACGCTTTTAGCTTCGCCCTTGCGAAATATCATACAATATCATACAATATAGGATATATTTAGAAACGAAGAATCCGAAGCCGCCATGATACGCAAGACCATTACCCTAACGGATCAGCAGGATTCCTGGATTAAAAGCCAAATCGCTACCGGTCAATACGGCAACGATAGTGAACTCATCCGGGAACTCATTCGCGAACGTCAAAGCAGACTCAACGAACTGGAACTCATCCGCGCCAAGCTGGTTGAAGCCGAGCTGCGCGGATTTACTGATCAATCGATACCAGAGCTGAAAGCGGAATTTAAAGCAAAAGCCATGAGAGATGGCAAACTTTAAGCTCACACTCGACGCCAAAGACGATCTGTATCGCATTTGGCTGTACGGCCTCGAACATTATGGCCTGGGCCGTACGGACGAATACCTTGACGCCCTTGAACGCCACTTCCAATCGCTATTGCAGAACCCCTATCAATACGCGGCTGTCGACGATATTCGAGAAGGATACCGTCGCAGCGTCTGCGGTGAAGAATCCATATACTATCGCATCGCAGGCGACACTCTGGAAATAATCCGCATCCTCTCACGCCAAAATCTAACTCAGATTATAGAAACCCCATGACGCTGCGTTAGGTCCCGCTCATTCGTCACCCAGTGCTTCTCTGATTGTTGCGAGACATGCTTCGAGGGGTCGTGTCGAAGAGCTAGTGTAGCGGCGCCGACAAAAGATTCCCATGGGCTGGCAAATCAGTCAAACATGGCGGCATGAGACGCAAAGACATCTGCCTTTATGTAAGTCCTTCGAACCGTGCGCGGCTTGAAGCGCTTGTCGCTGACCGGAACACGCCGGCCAAGGTGATCTGGCGTGCGGGGATCGTGCTGGCGACCGCCGATGGTCATGGCACCAACGAGATCATGCGGCGCACGGGAAAGTCGAAGCCGTGTGTCTGGCGCTGGCAGGAACGCTATGTCGATGCCGGCATTGATGGCCTGTTGCGCGACAAGACGCGGCCATCGCGCATCGCGCCGCTCGGTTGGGATATCAAGCAACAGGTGCTGACCAAAACTGCGCGCGAAGTGCCCGCGAACGCGACGCATTGGAGCGCGCACTCGATGGCAGCCGAGATCGGCATCTCTCACCGCAGTGTACAGCGCATTTGGGCCGAGGCAGGCCTGAAGCCGCATCTGATCCGCACGTTCAAAGTGTCGAACGACCCGATGTTCGAGGAAAAAGTCACCGATGTGGTCGGTCTCTACATGAGCCCGCCGGACAAGGCGCTGGTGTTATGTGTCGACGAGAAAAGCCAGATCCAGGCACTTGATCGCACACAACCGGGTTTGCCGATGAAGCGCGGACGCGCTGCCACAATGACGCACGATTACAAACGCCACGGCACCACGACATTGTTTGCAGCGCTCGACGTCAAGACCGGCTTCGTCATCGGTGAATGTTTGCCGCGTCACCGCGCAAAGGAATTTATCCGCTTCCTGAAACGCATCGACCGGGCGACCGACACGCATCTCGATCTACACCTGATCGTCGACAACTACGGCACGCACAAGACGCCCGAAGTGAATGCGTGGCTTGCGAAACATCCCCGCTTCAAACTGCACTTCATCCCGACAAGTTCATCGTGGCTGAACCTCGTCGAGCGCTTCTTCGCAGAGATCACCGGCAAACGCATTCGGCGTGGCGTGTTCCGCAGCGTTGCTGAACTTGAAGATGCGATCCAAGATTACCTCGATCACCACAACGCCAACCCGAAGCCGTTCGTGTGGACCAAAACCGCAAGGGAAATCCTCGACAAGGAGGCCCGCGCACTCGAAAAACGCCGCGCTATCGAAAACGGGAACCAAGCGTTGGAGTCAGAACACTAGGGAATAGCATGTGCTTATCTCTCAAATTACAGCGAGTTGTTTAATGATTTTCCGTTGTGTCTTAGATTCTCTCCCACATTAGCTCGCGGACATAGGGATCGCCTGCCTTGGCGACGCTCGCCATCAGATGCTCGGGCGCATGCCGCTCGGTGATCTCACCGATTTCATGATCGAGGATCTGCTCATAGACAGATTCGAGGTTGATCCCGTAGATCGTCACGCGCTTACCGATGCCTTCAAGGATGATCCCGCCAAGATCAGGATTATATTCCGCATCAACCAGATCGGCATAGGACAGTGCCCGGCGGTGCCCGTTCTCGAACTTGAAATTGATCGCAAAGCCAAGTGGACGTTCTGAGAACGTCCGAAAC
>JAHJSN010000153.1 GCA_018830445.1 Alphaproteobacteria bacterium
CTAGGGCTCCGACTCTGACTTATGGTTCCCTGCCGGGAACCTGAATGTCAGCCCGGAACACTAGGCAACCTTTTGATTGCGTTCTGGATTCACAAACATTTGACGACCTCCACCCGGGAATCAAATGTTTGATCCAGAACACTAGTGGCCTGCACCGGCTAAATCGGCGTGCTGGCCGCAACCGCTGACGATTTAGGCGAGACATGAAGGCCACTAGCGAAAACAATGGTTTAGTGTGGCGTTCAGCGCGCCTCAATTGACAACTCCTGTGCGGCAACAACAGGTCAATCAAGGCGCGACACCACACTAGGCGAATTGCTTCGCCCATTGCGCAAATGCAGCATTGCGACCGGTTTACCTCGTTGACAGCGGTCGCGAAGGTTGGTGAGTGGTGCTCTTCACCAAGCACTCAGCCGCGCGGAAGGATTGGGAATGGCAAAGGGCTATGACTGCCTGAAATGTCCTGGATACTGCTGTTCATATCCGCTGATCGGCCTGACGAAGCGCGACGTCGAGCGGCTCGGGCGTCACCACGGTCTCGATTTCGATACCGCCCGGGAGAAATTCACGGAAGAAGCCCATGGGCGCAAATACGTGATGCGCCGGAAAAAGGACAAGTACTACGGGAAGATCTGCCAGTTCTTCGATACGCAAGAGCGGCGGTGCACCATCTATGCGGCCCGCCCGGCGGTGTGCCGCGATTTTCCCAACGACGAGCGCTGCGGGTACTATGACTTCTTGTCGTTCGAACGCGAGGCTCAAGACGACCCGGAGTTCGTCGCGGTGACCAACCACCGCGACTAGCCTTGCTGGTTCAGGAAATGGATGGTGCAGTCCATCAGCTCCAACATGTCATTGGTTGAGAGCTGGGCGCCGCGCTGCTTGGCTTCGCGACGGAATTCGGGCTTGTCGTCGCCAGCAAAAATCAGGAACGGCACGTTGCTGCCGCGCTTGCGGATGATGTCCAAAAGCTCGTAGCCGGCTCGCATGTTGGCTCCCCGTCCCATGTCGGAAATGACAAGGTCATAGCGGCTCACTTCCATCGCTGCGATCGCCGCCTCGGTCGAGGCGACCTGCTCGATGTCGAGTTGCAACCGGCGCATGGCGCGCACCGCCAGAAGGTTGTTCCTGGGGTTATCGTCGACCCAGAGGATCGACTTGCCGATCAGGTTCTCCACTACGTCGGGGGTGAATGCCTTGTGCACCGTCTGGCGCAGGCGCTGCATGTCGAGGGGCTGCGAAGGGTCGTGGCCCTGCCAGTCCAGCGCGGCCTTTTTAGCGGCCTGCATGGCGGCCTTTTCCATCTGGAAGCTGATGGGGCCGACGGAAACGCTGGAGATTGAATTGCGCCGCCAAGCATACCACAAGACGACGAAGCCGATGGTCCAGCCGACGATGTTGATGACCGAACTGACGGCGTTGGCAGCTTCTATCATCGGCTGATTGTGCTGGATGAATTCGAACATTGACGCGAGCCTGAAGACGTTACCTCGATTGGACCGGTTGTTCTCTTAGCAGAGAAATGGGCGGATCGAGGGCTTTGACGGGCCGCACCGGCAGCTTTAGGGCGAGGCGTTACCGGAAGGGAACAAGGGCTTCGGTTCGGTCGTTCCAGGCGCAGGCGGGCGGGCTGCAGCGATTGCCGGTGGCGCGGCGGCGGAGTGGCGGTGTGGCTGGCGGTGCTGAAGTATGTCCGTTCTTCCTCAGAGTGCGTTCGATAGGCGAGGAGTGCAGTGGGCCGGTTGCTGCCGTCGCCGGGCTCAATGATCGACGGTTGCCTGACGACGGCTTATTGGTAGGATAGCGGAAGGTCCTCGGAGTGGTAGAACCGTCGAGTCTGACCCGTTGCTGAAATGGGCGACCACGTAGCTTGCCGGGCAGACCGCGTCCGGTTATCCTTCAATTGCGTTTGGACGGGCACCGAGGCAACGGGCCATGTGCGGACGTCCCGTCTCGGCCTGTTCGTCAAATTGAAAAAGCCCGGGGAGCGGGGTTAACGCTCCGGATCGTTCGGTTCGTCGGCGAGATCTTTGCAGGCCTCGGCTAAATCCAAGATCCGTGTCCGGTTTCCAATTCGATGGTCCGTATGCCGCTGCTTCATGTTGTGCCCGGCGCCGCGCCGCAGTAACGTTGTGTGCAATTGACATTTCAAAATCTTTGACCGGCCAGCGCACGGCGGCATGCGGGGGGCACGATGGCGAAAGAGATTTTCATCAGTTATCGTCGTGACGATAGCGCGGGGACGACCGGTAGAATCTACGACCGGCTCGTTAGTTCCTTTCCGGACGACGGCGTCTTCATGGATGTAGACGCCGCTATGCACGGCCTCGATTTCGTGAAGGTTCTCAGCGACAAGATCGCCACTACCGACCTTGTCGCCGTTATCATCGGGCCGAATTGGCTGACGGCACATAATCACCAGGGTGAGCGAAGAATCGATACGGCTGACGATTTCGTCCGGATCGAAGTCAGTGCGGCCTTGCAACGAGACGTGCCGGTCATACCCGTTCTGGTGGACGGCGCCCGTATGCCAACAGCACAGGAGTTGCCTCAAGACCTGAAGGCCCTTGCGCGGCGGCATGCCGTAGAGTTGCGAAATGCGCGTTTTTCCGACGATGCCGGGACGCTCGTCAGGGTCATTTCGGAGCGCCTGGGAGCCAAGCGACGAAGGGCATGGCGAATGACAGCCGCGTTTGCCGGGCTTGTTGCTTTGATAGGGATTGCGTTCGTCGGTCTTAATGCGGGAGTGATGCCTTTGAGCTTCGATGTTTCCGGGCTGTTTACGCAAGGCACCGCTGCTTCGTTCGGTCGGTCGCCGCCGACGCCGCAATCGTCGACTTCCCAGGTTGCCTTGGCCGACGAGCTAGCTCAGCAACGATCCGATGCCGCCCTTGAAAAGGAACGGCAGCTTCGTGAACTGCAGGAACGGCTTGCCCGGCTCGAAGATGAGCGCAAGACAAAGGCAGAAGCCGAGAGAGAACGTTCGGCGCAGGATGAGGCCGACCGTGAGCGTCGACGGCGCGCTGAAAAGGAGGCCGAGAACGCCCAATTCAGGGAGCGTATCCGACAACTGGAACTCGAAGCGGAAATGCGCAGGCTGAGGCGCGAACAGGAGGAGGACGCACGGCGGGAAGAAGAAGCGCGGCGTGAGCAAGTCCGCCGGGAAGAGGAGATTCGGCAGCAGGAAGCTGAGCGCAAGCGTCTCGAGGAACAGGAACTCGCAGCCAACAGCCTGTCGTCACTTTCGGTGTGCGAGCGTCTGTGGCGCCAGCGCAATGCGGTTTTCAAGAAATTCGGTTACTGCTTCACGACTCCAAAGGGGCAACAGATTTTCGGAAACGATAATTGTTTCCGAGACATGGACTCAACATGGCGGTCGATGGGCGAAGAAAATCGCCGGTTCATCAAGCGCATCCAGCAGGAGGAGCGGCTGAATGCGTGCTGATCGGACGACGGCTCGGCGCACTGGACGGGGCCGGCTTTCAACGGTCGGGGGGGCAGCCTGTGTGGTGTCGCTTGCTGGTCAATCATTCGCATTGGCGGGAGAGATTTCTATTGAAGACCGGCTCGTGGCCCTGAAGCAAGCGTACTCCGGATATGTGAAGGATATCACTCCGACGCACATCGTGATGCGCGATGGCTCCACAATTCTGACGGACGACAAGAGGCCGAAGTCGTTTTCAGAGAAGCTCGAAAACGCCGACATTGAGGATATGCTTTCGCAGGTCTATCCGGTTGTGGGTTGCGAGAAACCGGGAAATCCGCGTGTGAATTTCGATCCGGGGCGCATTCGCAACGAACGCTTCTTCAAGGCCGTCTACGGGCATGTAAAGTCGAATGTCGTCAGGAAGCTGGTTAATGTCGACTGGTTCGGTCAGGACATCAAAGTCAACGGAGCGTTTGGACTTCCCGAAAAACTGGCGGCGGTAGTCGAGGAATTGCGGCCCAACCTTGCTACTTTGAAGCAGTTTCTGGTGCCGAGCGCCGGAGGGTTCAATTGGCGCCCAATCGCCGGCACCGATCGTTTGAGCGCCCACAGCTTCGGGATAGCTATAGATATTTCTTCAGCAAAGACGGAATACTGGCGGTGGGCGAAGTCGCCGGCCGGCGCGAAACTGAAAGCGCGTAACGTGCTTCCGGAAGAGATCGTCGCGGCTTTCGAGCGGCACGGGTTCATCTGGGGCGGCAAGTGGTATCACTTCGATACGATGCACTTCGAGTACCGCCCTGAACTCATCGAAATAGGACGACTTGCAAAAGAGAGAGGCTGTTGACGTTGACCGCGTTTTTGTGACTTCCGGTTCACTTTATGGCGTTAGTTAGTGACTTGTTCCTTGCCTCGCATAAGGGCCACGGCGGGCCGCGTTCGTTAATGCGCGATCCGCAACTATGCCACCGCCCGTTTCGTAGCAGTGACGGGGTAGCGTGGGGCAGCGGTAGGTGGTGGTTGGTGGTGGTTGGTGGTGGTTGGTGGGGAGGTGGAGTTCCGCTTCGGTGCAGTCTCGCTCGTTCGTTCCTCATCCCAACTTTCCGCAAAAGTACCAACAAGCGGACGAAGTTCAAGTCGCTCGTCGCCGAGCCGGTCACTCACCCTCCTGGCCCGTTGCCTCCGTGTCTCTCCTTACGCGGTGAGAGCATAACCGGACTGGCAATGAAGCGGCACGCTCCGCACACAACCTCTTCGGCTATGGATCAGACTCGACACTGCTCCCCTTCCGCAGACCTTCCGATGTCCCTTGAATTAGCTGCCATCGGCCGGGCATGAAATTGCCGAGCCGAAAGCATGCGGTCGTGGTCCGATCCGGAAACCTGTCGTGTCGCGCCATGGCGGGGGTAAGGATTCGACACTGGCCGCCGCCACTGCTGACTTGCCCGAAACCTAAACCACGCCCGCCAGGGCCTGCTCGAGGTCGGCGATGAGGTCGTCCTTGTCTTCGATGCCGACTGACAAGCGTACGACGTCGGGACCGGCGCCGGCGGCGATGCGCTGCTCGTCGGTGAGCTGGCGGTGGGTGGTGGAAGCGGGGTGAATGACGAGCGAACGGGTGTCGCCGATGTTGGCCAGATGCGAGAACAGGTTGAGGCCGGAAACGAATTTGACGCCCGCCTCGTAGCCGCCCTTGAGACCGAAGGTGAAGACGGCGCCTGCGCCCTTCGGGGTGATCTTTTGCTGCATGGCGTGGTTGGGATTATCCGGCAGGCCGGCGTAGTTGACCCAGGCGACGGCCGGATGCTTTTCCAGCCAGCCCGCAACCGCGAGTGCGTTCTCGCAATGGCGCTGCATGCGAAGCGGCAGGGTTTCGATGCCGTTCAGGATGAAGAACGCGTTCATCGGCGAGATCGCCGGGCCAATGTCGCGCAGGCCCATCACGCGGCAGGCGATGGCGAAGGCGAAGTTGCCGAAGGTCTCGGCGAGCTTCATGCCGCCATAGGATGGGTTGGGTTCCACCATCGTCTTGTAGTGATGCTTTGAGCCGAGCCAGTCGTAGGTGCCGCAGTCGACGATGACGCCGCCGAGCGAATTGCCGTGGCCGCCCATGAACTTGGTCAGCGAATGGACGACGATATCGGCGCCGAAATCCTTCGGGCGGCACAGGTAGGGCGAGGCCAGCGTGTTGTCGACGATGAGGGGGATGCCCGCTTGCTTGGCGATTGCGCCGATCGCTGCAAGGTCCATGACGAGGCCGCCGGGGTTGGCGATCGATTCACAGAATATGGCCCTGGTCTTGTCGTTGATGGCGGCGGCAATCGTCTCGGGGTTGTTGCCGTCGGCCCATTTCACATGCCAATCGAATTTCTTGAAGGAGTGATTGAACTGGTTGACCGAGCCGCCATAGAGCTGGCGGGTCGCGACGAACTCGTCGCCGGGTTCCATCAGCGTGTGGAAGGCGAGGAACTGGGCGGCGTGGCCGGAAGCGACGGCGAGCGCGGCGGTGCCGTCTTCAAGTGCGGCGACGCGGCTTTCGAGCACTGCCTGCGTCGGGTTCATCAGGCGGGTGTAGATGTTGCCGAACACTTCGAGGTTGAAGAGAGCGGCGGCGTGGTCGGCGTCGTTGAAGACGTAGGAGGTGGTCTGGTAGATCGGCGTCGCGCGCGCGCCGGTCGAAGGATCGGGGGCAGCACCTGCGTGAATCGCAAGGGTGGAAAATCTCGGTGCTGCTGGCGGCGCGTTATCCGGCATCTAAGCCTCCTCTGCGTGGCGCGAAAATCGTGCCGCACACTAAGCGAGGAGGGCCCGCGCGCAAACCTCAGATTATCGGTGCAAACCCGAGGAGGTCGGCGCGCTCAAGACCGCCGGTCGTGTTCCTAGGTTCACAGCTTGGCGAATTCGCGCGCAGCCTGGCACTTCCACTTGGCGATACGCCAGCCGGGATTGCCGGCGGCCCATTGGGATCCGGTGATCTGGCCGTGATACATACATTGCTGGGGGGTGACCTGATCGCCCATGTAGCTCAAGTTGACATCCTTGCAGGTGTCAGGGGCCGATATCAGGCAGACGGACATTACAAGCTCGATCATCGTAGGGCTCCAGTTGTTGTTAGTCGTTCCGCGTTATGCGGCCCGATTCAACTTGGGCGACCCTGGATCTTTTCTTGTTATCGATTGAGGCTAGGCGACTCGAATTGGGTCGATCAAGTTCGAATATTGATCAGAACCTGCCGGTTTTTTGTGCGCCGCACCGTGTCACCACTGACGGGTTGGGCGCGCATTGCCGCCGCAGTGCCTGCAAACCGCAAGGTTTTGCGCCGGTTACAGCTGGAATCTGAGGTTCGAATTCTGGCTGTTATTAAGGCGTTGCGGCGCACAGTCGCTGTTCCAATCACGCAAAGATCGTAGGGCGAGCGTGGCGGGGCGGGCACAATTTTACCGCGATCGAGGCCGTTTGGCCCCGTATGGCGCAAGCAGCCTTTGCCGCAATTCAATCGACTTCGAGGACCGACATGACCTTGAAGGTGCGCAGAACGCCGTCGTGTTCCAGGATCGAGACATACTCGCCGGGCTTGAAGGCATGCTCGCCAAGCCGGTAGCCGGTTTCGTCGGCTTCGGCATCGCCGTGGATGTCGTAATGGAATGCCCACTTGCCGCCGCGCTTCCTGACGATATGCCCGACCTCGTCCGGAGAGCCCGCCCAGAAGCGCTTGACGCGGCAACGATCCTTCTGCTTGCGCCAATCATCGGCAACGATGTGGCCGTCGGCATCGAGCGGGGCGATGAAGTCGTAGCCGTGCGTGCGGCTGCCTTCGGGGTGGTCGTGATCGCGGGCAAGTTCGAGACGGACGCGGCGCATGCTCGGGAGGAAGGGCTCGGTCATTGTGGCTCCGGAGTGTCTTGAGGGGATGGAGTGTGGTCTGAGGTCTCAATGGGAGATGATCAGCGGGATCGGACAAGCGTTGGTGAGGTCGCGGGTGACGCCGCCGAAGACGAACTCGCGCAGCCGCGAATGGCCGTAGGCGCCCATGACCAGAAGGTCGGCTTCGAGGCGGGTCGCTTCGTTGACGATGGTGCGGGAAACACCGGCATTCGACGTCTGCAGCGGGGTGATGGTCGCGTTAATTCCATGACGGGCGAGCGTGGCAGCCAGAGCCTCGGCGGGCGTGCCCTCGTCCATCGGTTTGCCGTCCGCGGTTATGGTGAGGATGCTGACGTTGTCGGCGGAAACCAGGAAGGGGAACGCGTCATAGACGGCGCGGGCTGCTTCGCGCGAGCCGTTCCATGCGATTGCAATGGACTTGTATGAGTCCGGTGCGGCTCGGTCGCGCGGCACAAGGTAAACCGGCCTGCCGCTTTCGAGCGCGAGGCGTTCTGGAAAGTCGAGAACGGGACCAAGCTCCCAATCGGGATCGCGCTGGCCGGCAACAATCAGGTCCGCGGAACGGGCGTGCTCAAGAACGGCGCCGACGAGGTCGCCGGCGAAGCCGCGCACGCTGACCCATTCGGAGACGAAGGGCTGCTGTCGGGTCGTCTCAATGAATTGATCGCGCAACTCGGCTTCGGCCTCCTGGGCGGCACGGATCATCTCCTGGATGACGGTTGCGTTGTAGGGGATCGCAAGCGGGGGCACGGGCGGGACGGCGGAGAAGGCCGCCGCGCCGATAAGATGGGCACCGTTGGTGCGCGCCAATGCGCAGGCCGTTTCGAGCAGGCGCTCGCACCCATGACGGCGGCTCATATAGACGAAGATGGTTTTGAACTGCATCGCCGGACTCCGGGTGGTGGGGCTGCACTGCGTTTTCAATACCGTCGCTGCAAGACACAATGAAGGGTGTCGAGGCGCGGAACCTTGACAAACATCAACGTTGCAGAATTCCGGATCGTTAGAGTTGGAGTGGAACCTCGAAAGCAGCATAAGGACACCCGCAGATGTTTCGCCGACTCCATCCGCACTCGCTCCGGTTCGCTCCGGTCATGCTGGCAGCGATCGCGCTGTCGGCTCCCCTGGCGTTTCGCGCCGCGGCAGATCAAGCCGAGCTGACGGAAGCGCAAAGGACGCTGCTCGAACTGCAGCTCAAGGACCACTACAAGTGCGAACTCAGCGAGATATTGTCCTCGCGCGAAATCGAGGTCGGCGGGCACAAGCAGCTTGAAGGGCGGATACGGTGTCTCGACCAGCGGGAGGTCGACTTCACGCAGGCTGGAGACAATCAGAAGTTCCAACTGAGACTGTGCATGCCGACGGTGTGCTGAGATCGCGAGCCGCGGTCTCGCCAGATTGAGAGGGGCCGCGGCGCCTTTATCATCGTGCCGGAAATAGCAACCCGGATATCCACCGTTTCGTTTGCCCTGGGGATAGCGGGGACAGTCGTGGGCGCCGCGATTTTGCGCCCGCGAATCTCTTTAACGCTTGAAACCTGAAATAGCGTTGACTCGTTGCTTTCCGTGGACCGGGGCGTTGCCTCGCCTTACCTCCACCAGCGTTGGTTGCCCTGCTCCATCCGCAATCGTTGCGAGGGCCAGAGGCTTTGTCCTTTGCGCGCTCAAAGTCGAGCGCGTGGTTGCGTTGGTGCCGTCTCCCCGCCTGCTTTGATATGAGCGGGAGCAGTTCAAACGAGGTATCGATGTCCAAGTCGTTGCACTTCAAGCGTCGTATCGGGCGCTTTCCGTTCGGCGCCACTGCCGCAATCGCCGCAGGGCTCATGACCAGCGCATGCGCGCAAAGCGGGATCAACCTTCCAGACTTCTCGCTCGCGCAACCCGGTGCGGGTGCCGCTCCCATCACTACCGGTTCGATCGCGTCGAGTTCGCTTGCCCCTGTCGGCGCGGAAGATGCGCTGGCGAAGGCTCCGGCCACGGCAGATTCGCAGAAGTCGCTCGCCGAGGCGCGCGCGCTTCGCGACGGGAACCAGAAGGCGAAGGCGCTTGCCGTATTGGAAGCTGCTTCGCAGTCGGACCCCACCAACAAGGTGTTGCTGCGCGAGCGCGGCCTTATTGCCGCCGACCTGGGCCGGCTCGACGAAGCCAAGGACTACCTGCGCGGGGCGATCGACGAAGCCAATCCGGACTGGCGCACGCATTCCGCACTCGGGTCGGCACTTGCCGCCGAGGGCAACCACGGCGACGCGCAACGGGAATTCGCGCGGGCGCTTGAACTGTCCCCCGACAACCCTTCGGTTTTGAACAACCTGGCGCTGTCCTATGCACTCGACGGCAAGCACGAGATGGCCGAGGGAATGCTGCGGCAGGCCGCGGAGCGCAGCGGCAACGTCAAGACGAAACAGAATCTGGCTCTGCTGCTCGGTCTGAAGGGCCGCACGGATGAGGCGAGGCAGGTTGCCGCCACGGTGCTGCCGCGCGAAACGGCGGTCGCCAATGCCGGCTATCTCAGCGATCTTCAGTCGGGCAGCGTGAAGGTTTCACGTGCGGAGAAGAAGGCGCCCGTGACAACCAAGACGGCGCAGGCTTCGCAGCGTTAACAGCGCGCGAACTTGCTGGCGCGGAAGACTTCCTGTTGATACGGACCGGCCCGGCCCATGCGAACGCGTGGGCCGGGTTTTTGATTCTGGGGTGCGGGCTTAACGATCTCGCTCGATGGGTGCAGCTCCTTTTCAATTTGCGCTGGACCAATCTGTTTCAGCCTCTAAGGTGGGTGGCTTGACGAATTTGGACGCGATGGCCTGCCCTGGTCGGCCGGCTGATATTTATTTGGCATCACGCTGGGGATCACCACAATGGCCATGCAGCCGACGCTTTGGAAGAACATCGGTACAGTCAATACCAACGACAGCGGGCCAGGGGGCAACACTCAAAACGATTCCCAGGTCGTGGGGCTCGCCGGAGGCGGGTTCGTCGTTGTGTGGACAGACAATAGCCATACCGGCACGGTCACCAGCAACGACAGCGTCAAGTTCCAGATCTACGATTTCCTCGGCAACAAGGTCGGCGGCGAGCAGGAGGCACTCGGCGCAATGCTCAACGGCGGCTTCGATGAATTCGATCCTGCCGTGACGGCGTTGCCGGACGGCGGGTTTGCAATTTCCCTGATACTCACCCTCACAAGCGGGACGCCTGGGGGTCCTGTTTTTGCGCATTACGATGCAGCAGGCAATCTTCAGACCATCGAATCCACCGGCGATGATGCAAGTTCACCATCAATCGCTGCGTTGCCGGACGGTAGCACAATCTCCGTATTCGAGTTCGTCGATGGCGGCGGCGATGTTGGCATAGCCGGAGTGCCATTCAGCGCCAGCGGGACTTTGGGCACGCCGTTTCCTGTCCTCGACGAAACTGACGATCAGTTCGATCCGGATGTCGCAACGTTGAGCAACGGCAATGTCGTTGTCGTTTACGAGGACGAGAGCTCCGGCGGGCCCGACGTCGATATCGCATTCGGCATTTTCAGTCCCACGGGTTCCGAGGTCGTCGGCAGGACATCGCTGGCTATCAACTTCACCATCGAACGCGACCCCGCTGTTGCCGCGCTGGTCGGAGGCGGGTTCGTGGCCATTTGGGAGGACGTCGACGGGTTCACGGGAGACGCGAGCGGCTCTGCACTCGTTGCTGAAATACGCGGCAATGACGGCACGCTCATTACATCCGATTTCCTCGTCAACACCAGCGCGACGGGGGACCAGGGATCAGTCGACGTAACGGCCTTATCGGACGGCGGCTTCGTGGCGACCTGGTTCGATAACGGCTCGCGGCTCGCAGGGCAGGTGTTCGATGCGCTGGGCAACAAGGTCGGCGACGAGTTCGTCGTCTCGGGCACCGGCCCATTCGATTTCCAGCCGTCGGTTTCGGCGCTCAAGGACGGGCGTTTCGTGATCACCTATACGTCAGACGTCGAACTCGGCAGCAACAGGGAAATCGTTGCGCAGGTCTTCGATCCGCGACAGGATCCAATCACCGGCACCGAGCAGGCGGATGCGATCGCTGCCCGGCTCGATGGGGGCATCATCAACGCACTCGGCGGCAACGATACGATCCAGGGCTTCAACGGCATCGATTTCATGCGCGGCGGCAACGGCAACGACACAGAGCGCGGCGGCAATGGAAATGACCGCCTCTTCGGCGACAATGGCCTGGATACACTGTTTGGCGATAACGGCATCGACCGGCTGTTCGGCGGCAATCATAACGACATCATGCGCGGCGGCAACCAAACCGATTTCTTGCGCGGCGAGAATGGCAACGACCGGATGTTCGGCGATGCCGGCGACGACGTTCTGACAGGCGGGCTCGGCCGCGATATCCAGAACGGTGGCGCAGGCCGCGACCGGTTCGATTACGACAACATCAACGAGTCGCGCGGAGCGGCGCGCGACAGGATTGTCGGGTGGGAAGATTTTAAGGACAGGATCGATCTCAGAACAATCGACGCTGACACGACACTGGGCGGCAACCAGCGCTTCAAATTCATCGGCGACGATGCCTTTTCACGAACGGCCGGCGAATTGCACATCAAGTCTGTCGGTTCGATCGTAAGGGTCGAGGGCGATGTCAACGGCGACGGGCGCGCCGATTTCCAGATCGATGTCCAGGGGACCTCAACGCTCGTTCAAAGCGAGTTTCTGCTGTAATGACGGTCGGACGCCGGCCGTCCATTCGTCGCCCCAACTTCTCACAGCCGATCCCGGTAAAAGTCGACGATTGCTGGCGCCACTGCCTCTATCTTACGCCCGGACCGGCTGCTGGGGCGGAGTTCGTCGCTGCCGGTGCGGCGGAGCCGGCAGTGCTGGGCTGGCCATCGGCACCGACATATTCTTTCCACGTCGTGCTTCGGCGTTCACCGGAGCGCGGGCTTACGCCCTGTGCGCGCTGGAGATCGCGGGAATTTGCGACCGTGAGTGCGAGATTGCGTTGGGAGGCGCATCCGTAATTCTCATGGTGGATGCGTTCCCGGTCGAGATTGAGTTCATCGGGCCACTGGCCGCACTCCGGTGCGATTGCGACCGGGCGGACGTAGGCAAGTCTGATGGCCGGGCCGAATTCTGCGTTGTCGTAATCGCCGTGACGCTCCATGCGGACATCGCCACCGCTCAGGCCGGATGCCTGCAGAGCATCCTCGATCTCGCGCAGCGAGGGAATCGCAGCCAGATGAGCGCCTGCCGAGCGTGGAGCGGAGACGGTGATCGGACCGTTGGCCTCGCTGCGGTAACGCTTGACGAAACGGTAGACGTCGGCCTGCTGCTCGTAGCTGAGCCCGTCGCCCTTCCCGCCCATCTCGATGAGCAACGCCTCGGTCTGGCCGCGGTAGGCAATGGCGTGGCGCTTATCGGGATCGTTCAGTTCGGAGGCGGTGAAATCATCGAGGCGCAGATGCTCGCGGCATCCGGTGAGTGAAAGTGCGAGTGCGGCGATGGCCACGGCAAGCGATCCGGCTTTGCTGATGCTGATCATCCCTTCACCCCCGGGTAGTCGATTATGAATCCATAGTCGCCGCGGTAGCGGCCGCTTTCGGCTCCGATGCCGTAGACGCGGTTGATGCGGCCGAAGAAGAGTTCCTTCAGCTCACTCGTCGGTGCGTAACCGTCGTCGGGCCTCTCGAGGACATTGCGCGACTGGTGGGTCGCGAGGTAGGGCGTCACAAGAATGACGAGTTCGGTTTCGCGGCGGCGATAGTCGTTGGAGCGGAACAGCGCACCGAGCACCGGCAGATCCTTCAGGCCGGGGATGCCCTCGACACTGGTGCGCGTCTCGTCCGACAGAAGGCCGGCCATGGCGAGCGTGCCGCCGCTTGGCAGTTCGAGCGTCGTCTCGGCGCGGCGGACGCGCAGGCCGGGCAAGGACAAGGTCGCCAACTGGATTGCGCCCTCGGTGGAAATCTCGCTGACTTCGGCGGATATGGTGAGCGAGATGCGGCCTTCGTCGAGAACGACAGGCTTGAAGGACACGTTCACACCGAACGGCTTCCACTCCACGGTCACCTTGTTGTCTTCCTCGGCAATCGGTATCGGGAACTCACCGCCGGCGAGGAACTTGGCGGTTTCGCCGGAGATGGCGGTCAGCGTCGGTTCGGCCAGCGTGCGCAGGACCCCTGAGCGCTCGAGCGCCTCGACCAGGGCGGTAACGTTGTTATTGCCTGTCTGCCATGAAGGCTGAAGGGCGGTGCCGGCATTGACGCCGGGAAGGATCGCGCCGGCAACGGCTTCGGGAACGACAGAGGACGTGACCGGGAAGGAATTCTGCACGACCTTGGCGAAGGTGAAGTTGCCGTTGCGCAGAACGGCGCCGGGTATGTCAACGCCGATGCGGCGCAGTGCGTCGCGCTGGATCTCGGCAACCTGGACCTTGAGCAGAACCTGTTCGTTGGCATCGGTGGCAAGCAGGTTGACGACGCCGTCCTCCTTCTTGACAAAACGAGCGGCGAGTTCGGTGGCGCGGTTCGCATCAACAGCCGACACGACGTTGCCGGAGAGCACGACGCTGTCGCCCATCATCTCAGCATTTATCTTCGAACCAGGGATCAGACGGCGAAATGTGTCGTGAAGGGCAGTCAGGTCGCGGGTAACGGAAACTTCCAGGAACAGTATCTTTTCTCCGCCCGGCCCGACGAAGAAGGCGTTGGCCTCGCCCATATCCTTTGCAAGCAGGTAGATCTGCGTCGGCGTCTGCACGACAGCGTCGAGTACCTCAGGATTGGAGACCAGGACATTCTTCATTTCGACAGGAAGCTCAATGAGCATCGACTTGTCGACACCGATCGTGATCTTTTCACGGATCGGGAAGGGGCCGCCGGCCGGGACCACCATGTGAGAACGATGCTCGGGGTCGGTCAGCATCGGCACGGGTTCGAATTCGTCGGGTCCCGCGTTGGCGGCCGCAATAGGCATGGCCGCAAGAAGCGGGGAAACCACGAGCGCGACAAGCGCGCTTCTGGCGGCTCCCGGCGATTTCCACATTTGCAACAACGACAACATGCAACGACACCCCACGGTCTCTTTAATCGCAACAACATCACACTGGCCGCTGGAATACGCAGACGGCTGCACGGGACGGAATCTGATTGGGAACGCAGGACATGCTCAACACTGACCGCCGGACTTTCACGCAACTGGGTGGCAGAGTCCAATTCGGGGGGCTCCGGGATGTGGCCTCAGGGCCTGATTCAACAAGTTACCAACACCCTTGCAATCGGCAGAGAATCACCCGCGCGCCTATCGCAGCGTCCCGCCCGAGCGGTTTTTATTACGAAAACTCCGGCACTTGCCCGTTGCAACAGAAAGCCGGCCCGAAGACACATCGAGCCGGCGCGAAATATGTTTCTGGCCTGTTGGTAAGCCTTTGAAGGCTGCCGGGGAGGAGCTATTCGGACAGCCTCATGGCGGTGATCGAGTTGCCGATATTGCGGAACGCCTGGATCAGCATGCCGCCATCGGAAGCGGTAAAGGTCTCATCGTCGCTTGTCGCACACTCGTTCAGGATCGCCTGTGTGTTGGGGTCGTTTTCAAGGCGGAAGGCGACGGTATAGATCGTGATCCCGGCGGCTTTGGCGTTGGCGCAGGCCTGGCGGGTCGCCTCGTTGAGATGTGCATTATAGCCTGCGCGGGTGTGCGTCGTGCCGAGCCTGCCCTTGGAGGCAAATCCATGGGAAGCGTAGATCGACAGGTTATGGTTGTTCTCGTCGTTGTAGTAGTTCTCGCCGTCGGTCATCAGGATCAGGATCTTGGAGTTCGCCTCGCTCGAGTATTCCCGGCCCTCGTCGAAGGGAGGCTCGGGAGAAAGGACGCGCCAGCCCCATGCCAGACCTTCCTTGATGTTCGTGTTGCCGCTGGCCTGCATCGAATCGATTGCCAGCTCGATCGACGACTTCATTGAATTGAGCGGCAGGATCGCCTGCGTGGTGCACATGGCATTCGGCCCGGTACCGCTGACGATCGGCTGATTGGCGTACTTGCAGGTACGGGCCTGTGCGTCCTCGTTCGGGATCCGGATTGTTTCCCAGCTGGTGCATTTGCCGCGGCGTGAATAGTTCAAACAGACTTTCTCATACGGTGTGCAGGTGCCGCCATCGTCGTCGATGTAGCTGTTCGAATAGCCTAGGTTGTTGCTGCCCGCATCGCCCGGCTCGTCGGGCGCGAACATCGGCACGAACAGGCTGTCACCGCCAATGGCTGGATCATCGGTGACGTCGAGACCGCCGGGTCGCGCTTCGACGCATCCTCCCCAGGCAATGTTCAAGTCGTTGAACAGCTGGAAGCGCGTGCGGTTCTCGGAGAAGTTCTCGTAATGGATCGCCGAGGCACCGCCGCTATCGATCCAGCTGGCGCCTTGGTACAGCGATCCGACATTGACGGCGGCAGCAAACGGGATGACACCGACCTTGACACGCTCTGAGCCTTCCACGCCAGCGAATACCGGCTTCAGCAAGTCCTTGGCGGCCGTCTTTAGGTCGCTGATATAGGTCCCCGACATGGAGCCCGAATTATCGAGGACAAGGGCGATTTCGGTAGTTCCGTTGCCGCGATTGACCTTGGCTTTGACGCTCACCTGGCGATCCTGGCTGATGCCGGGGAAATAACCCTCGACGGCCCTCAGCAGCGAGGCCTTCCAGTCGGTTGCGGTCTTGGCGGAGATCGACCCGTCTTCAGGGTCTATGACGACGTTCGCCAGCGTTGAATTGGTGCTCTGCGTCCGGTTTGCCGCATAATAGGCCTTGGCCATTTTCTCCCCAACGGTGGCGGCGTCGTCGGCACCGAGCTGGGTGGAGGCAGCGAGCATTGCAGCATCAAGCGCGCGCTGATCGCGGACACGTTCGGTTACAAGGCGGCTGTAATCGATGGCGACCGCCGCGACGAACAGGATCGCGATAATCATTATGCCGAAAAAGATCGATGTGACTCCGCGTCGGTCGCCGGCAAACGCGTGAAGCTGAGCCCGGCAGACGCGACCGCCGCGGCCAATATCAAACAGGAAATTCAAGCCCATGCCCTGGCACCTTTAAGATTCGGTTAGGCCAGAGTACGAAAAACCTGTTCAGTTCGAGTAAATCGACCGGCGACAATTTTATTCAAGTTCCAGCTTTCGCAGAGGGCGGGCTTGCCAGCCGCACCCGCGTGGTTTCATAGTGCTGCGCATCGACATGTACAGCGCTCCTCATAGTTCCAACCTGCACATCAATGGCGTTCGACCCTAATTCCTGCCGGACCACCGTGTTTGAAGCCCTTCTGGATGCACGTGCGCTGCACGGCGGCGGCAAGGTGGTGGTGGAGGATTCCGAAAAGCAAACCCTGACATACGACCGGCTCGTTGTTGGAAGCCTGGTGCTCGGCAGCAAACTTGCGGCCGGAACGCGCACGGGTGAGACGATCGGGGTGCTGCTGCCCAATGTGGCGGGAATGGCCGTGACATTCTTCGCGCTCAATGCGTTCGGCCGGGTTCCGGCGCTTTTGAACTTCACCGCCGGCCAGCGGAATATCGTGTCGGCGGCGAAAACGGCAGTGCTGCACCGGGTGGTGACGTCGCGGCGTTTTGTCGAGGCGGCAAAACTCGAAGCCGTGATCGCGGCTCTGGAGAGGATCGAGACCGCGCCCGGCAGGCAGCTGAAAATCGTCTACCTGGAGGACGTTCGCAAGCAGATCGACTCCTTCGACAAGGCTCTCGGGTTTTTGCGTTCCTGGTTTGCGCGACGCTTCCATCGGGGCCAAGGCGCACGTGCCGCGTCGCCAGCGGTCGTGCTGTTCACCTCGGGGACGGAGGGCCACCCCAAGGGCGTGGTGCTGACCAATGCGAACATCATGGCAAACGCCCGCCAGATGTATGCCCATGCCGATGGCGCGCTGTCGCCGGCCGACATCGTTTTGAACCCGCTGCCGATGTTCCACTCCTTCGGACTGACAGCCGGGACGATCATGCCGATCGTCAGCGGAATGCACGTTCTGCTTTATCCGACGCCACTGCATTACCGACAAATTCCCAAGCTCATCGCGGAGAAGAAGGTCAGCGTTCTTTTCGCGACCGACACCTTCTTATTGGGATATGCCAGAGCCGCTGACCCGGGCGACCTTGCGACGCTGCGCTTCGTCGTTGCCGGCGCAGAGCGTGTCAAGGATCAGACGCGAATGCTTTGGTCTAAAATCGGGACCGAGATTCTCGAAGGTTACGGGGCGACCGAGTGTGCTCCGGTGATCGCCTGCAACCTGCCCGGATCGAACCGGCATGGGACTGTGGGGCGGATGCTGCCAGGGATGGAATTGCTGCTCGAACCTGTGCAGGGGATCGCCGTTGGCGGACGCTTGAAGGTCAGGGGGCCGAACGTGATGGCCGGCTACGTATTCCCCGAAGAACCGGGAATCGTTCGCGCTCCCCTGGAGGGGTGGCACGATACAGGCGACATCGTCGCAATTGATGCGGATGGATACGTCGCCATAAAGGGGCGTGCCAAACGATTTGCGAAGATCGGCGGCGAAATGGTTTCGCTGGCTGCCGTCGAAACGCTGGCGGCAAATACATGGCCCGAAGGTCAGCACGTTGTCGTCAACATCCCCGATGAGCGCAAAGGGGAACAGCTTATCCTGGTGACCGATGTGGCGGAGGCCGACAAGGACGTTCTCCTAAAGCATGCACGCGACCATGGTTTCCCGGAACTATGGGTGCCCAAGCATATTCTCGTGGTGGCGTCCATTCCGGTCATGGGATCGGGGAAAGTCGACCTGCCGGCCACGGCGGCGCTGGTCCGGCAGGCACGTCCGCTGTTGTGACATCGGCCTGCTGCACAGCCGAGATTATTGGGGCGGCGGTACTTGCAACGGCCACCGAAGCGTTGTGCTACAGCCACGCCCTCTCCAGCTAATAACTGTTGTCTCCTGCGACAGCTTGACCCCGGCACGCCCATCGCACATTCAATTGGTTGGGGGCAGGAACCTGTCGATGCGCAAATTCGATTGAGCTGCGCGCCAGGCACCTGCGCAATTCTTGAGGGAGACAGCCCGCATGAACGTGGGTGAGTGTGAGGAAGTATCGCCACGCGCCGATTCCGCCTATACGGCTGTCTGGTTCCTGAAGCGCCTCGTCATCGGGACAGCTATCCTGGTGTTTTCGTTCGGGTGCCTGGCGTGGCTGACGCATGCCGCGATCGACCCGAGCCTTGTCGAAGGCGAGACCCTGCTCGATACGCTCGGCCGGCTGGCTTCGCATTTCTGAAGAGGCGCGCCCAAGACCTCTATTTCGTGGGCCATTCCCGTTTGTTGCGCCTGTCTTGCGAGGCGATACCGGTCTGAAGAGTTTTGGCGGACGCGTCCGGTTCGACCAGCCTCCTGCGATACATATAGAAGTCCTTCTGGGTTGATCAGGATGGCGCCGCTCGGTTCGGGATTCACCCGACACGCGGAAGGGCTGCCGTAGGCACGCGCGGGAGCTTCTTGATTGGGTGGCCGCACTTCACATATGATCGGATTGCGGGATTCATAATGGTTCCCGGCGGGGTTTGAGGATCCAGTCAAAAAAGAGGGCACGGCATAGATGACGGCTCCGCCCAAGAACTTTCCGGAGTTCTACATCACCGCGCCACAACCCTGTCCGTATCTGGCCGGGCGGCTGGAGCGCAAACTTTTCACTCATCTCACCGTCGATCGCCCCCTGGCGCTGATCGATAATCTTCTTAAAAGCGGGTTCCGCCGAAGTCAGAGTATCGCCTATACGCCTCACTGCGAGGCATGCAGCGCGTGTATTTCGGTGCGGGTTCCGGTGGATGATTTCAGTGCCGGCCGCTCGATGCGCAGGATCGTGAACCGGAACCGTGATCTTGTCGCAAGCACGGTGCCGGCTGTCGCCACCGCAGAGCATTACAGCCTGTTCCGGCATTACATCGACTCGCGCCATGGCGATGGCGGCATGGCGGACATGACGGTTCTGGATTTCTCGTTGATGATCGAGGATAGCCCCATTCGGACTTTCTTGATCGAATACCGGGTCAAGCCGGAGGCGCCGCTCGACCAGCCTCAGTCACAAGGCGCGCTGAAAGCCGTGGCGCTTTGCGACAGGCTCTCGGATGGACTTTCAATGGTCTACAGCTTCTTCGATACCGAAGATGATGCCCGCAGCCTCGGCACCTATATGATTCTCGAATGCATCGAGCGCACGAGGCGGCAGGGTCTGCCCTATCTCTACCTTGGCTACTGGGTGGGTGGTTCGCAGAAGATGGCTTACAAAGAGCGCTTTCAGCCTCAAGAGCATCTTACCGGAGAAGGTTGGCGGCGGACCTGAAAACGGGTTCGGCGTTTGGGCATATTCCTTTCAAATTCCGGAATGGCCAATTTCAAGCATTTGTGATTAGGAGATGAACCGTGCGCGGGTTTCGCTGCCGCCACCGGTTCGGCACACTCAACACTCTGGCTGCGAGTGCAGAACGCATTTTGGAACCGAACAGCGCTCTCGATCGTATTCCAGGGTAGCGATCCGAACAGATATGTTCATCGATCACAAATGACTGCGCAGGGGTTCCAATCCAAGAGCCGCTCAATCGAAAGGCAGGCCGTCTTGTCAACAGCGCGCCCATCGCCCGCAGGGCCTGCCGGAGCCGGTTCTCATCCGCTCCTCCCGTCACTCGCTTGCCGATTGATGGATAGCCGATCGCTTTCCATTGCGCTCGCCGAACCGTTGTCGGATGAAGACCAGATGGTACAGGCGATGGACGACGCCAGTCCGACGAAGTGGCATCTTGCGCATACGACGTGGTTCTACGAGGCATTCATCCTGCGCGAGAACCTTCCCGGATACGAGGTGTTCTCGGACAGCTTCGAATACTGCTTCAACTCCTACTACGAAACAAAAGGCGACCGGCATCCACGCGCCGCTCGCGGGCTGCTGACACGGCCCAGCGCGCAGCAGGTTCGAGACTATCGCGCCCATGTCGATGACGCCCTGCAGCGTTTGATGACGCACGAAGCCGGTGGCACCGAGCCCGTTTCGAAGTTGATCGATCTCGGCATCAATCACGAGCAGCAGCATCAGGAATTGCTGCTGACTGACATTCTCAGCCTGTTTGCCTTGCAGCCGCTGCGGCCCGCATATCAAACGCGTTCGCTTTATCCGGTGTCGCGCTGTCGGGCCTCGGCTGTCCGCTTCGTTCCCTTTAGCGGAGGGGTTCACCCGATCGGGCATGCGGGACAAGAGTTCGCTTATGACAACGAGGGCCCGCGCCATGAAGTACTGATCCATCCTTTCGGGCTTGCGGATCGCTGCGTCACAAATGGCGAATTCATTTCGTTCATGGAAAGCGGTGCGTATTTTGATCCGCTCGTTTGGCTCGCAGATGGCTGGGCCGCTGTCAAAGAGCGCGGCTGGCAGGCGCCGGGCTACTGGGAAATGAAGGATGGGGCGTGGCATCAGATGACGCTCAATGGCCTGCTGCCGATCGATCTCGATGCACCGGTCAGTCATGTCAGCTATTATGAGGCAGAGGCGTTCGCCCGGTTCGCCGGCAAGCGCTTGCCGAGCGAATTCGAGTGGGAACATGCCAGCGGGACTGTCGCACCGAGCGGAAACACACTTGGAACAGGTGCGCTGAGGCCGCTGCCGGCAAGCGCGAGTTCAAGTGCCGCTCCGACGGCGCCGCAGCAGATGTTCGGTGATGTCTGGGAGTGGACGCAAAGCGCCTACCTCCCGTATCCGGGCTATCGGGCTCCGGCCGGGGCTGTGGGCGAATACAACGGCAAATTCATGTGCTCGCAGCACGTCCTGCGCGGTGCCTCGTGTGCAACTCCAGACGGACACACACGCCGGACTTATCGAAACTTCTTCTACCCAGGACAGCGCTGGCAGTTCATGGGCCTGCGTCTCGCGGAGGATCAGTGATGAGTAAGCGTGCACTCAAGACCAGCGCCATTACCGGTGGAGGTGCGGGAGAGCCTGCCGATCTCGATTTTGCACGCTCACTGCTCGCCGGGCTGCGGGCAGAGCGGAAAAGCATTCCGTGCCGCTTTCTCTATGACCGGCGCGGGAGCGAGCTATTCGAACAGATCACCCGATTGGCGGAGTACTATCCGACTCGCACGGAGACAAAAATCCTGAGGGCCTGCGCTGGCGACATCCGCGAGGCCACCGCTCCGGGAAGTCTGCTGGTTGAATTCGGTTCTGGTTCGAGCACCAAGACAGAGATCCTTCTGTCGGCACTTGATCGACTGAAGGGCTATGTCGCGATCGATATCAGCCCTTCCGCACTCGCCGAAGCATCAAGCCGGCTTTCAGGGCGTTTCGCGGGACTGACGATCTATACCGTGGAAGGCGATTTTTCGCGCGATTTGGAACTGCCGGGCGAATTTGGCACGGTGCCGAAAATCGGTTTCTTTCCAGGCTCCACCATCGGCAACCTGGTGCCGGACGAGGCGGTTCATCTGCTGGCGAACATGGGCCGAATACTGGGTCAGGGAAGCCGGCTGATCGTCGGGGCGGATCTACGAAAGGATCGCGAGGTTTTGCTGGCCGCCTACAACGACGCTCAAGGTGTCACGGCTGCCTTCAATCTCAATATTCTGGCTCGGGCCAATCGCGACCTCAATACAAAATTCGATCTATCGCTGTTCGAGCATGTCGCCTCATACGATTCGGAGAGAGGACGCATCGACATGAACCTGGTCAGCAGGTCGGATCAGGTGGTTCGGGTTCTGTCTCATGATATCGCCTTCGCAAAGGGGGAGGCGATCCATACCGAGCACTCCCACAAATATGAGATCGAAGGTTTCCAGTTGCTGGCCCAGCGCGCGGGATGGGTTCCGGCTCGTGTGTGGACGGACGCGGACCAGCTGTTCAGCATTCATGAGTTGCATCAGCCGCAGGCCGCCGATTGACGAGAGACTTTTGGGGCAGTCTGGCGGGCCGAAAGCCTTTTCGAACAAGATCTGGCGTAACGGGGTGACGCGCAGGGGTGGCAGCAGATATTGTGGCCGTCTGCGCCGCGGCTGCCAGTCGCTGCCGTCCGCAAGCCTTGCGATCCGACCTTCTCTCCTGTCCTGGAACTTTTGATGAGAACAGATATCCCGCAGCCGATCCGTCTCGAAGACTACCGTCCTCCCGATTTTCTCATCGATACCGTCGATCTCAAGGTCGCGCTGCATCCGACCGATACCATCGTGCAGGCGAAGCTCAAGCTGCGCCCCAACCCGGCCGTCAAGAAGCGGGCAAAGACCCTCACTCTCGATGGCGAGCAGATCGGGCTCGAAGGGCTGCGACTCGATGGGAAGGAGCTAAAGTCGGGTTCTTTCCGTGCGACCAAGAAGGGGCTGTCGATTTCAAATCCCCCGGACGGACCGTTCAGACTCGACATCACGACGCGGATCAATCCGGACACCAACAAGGCACTGCAGGGCCTCTACCGATCGCGTGGAGTTTATTGCACGCAATGCGAGGCGGAGGGATTCCGCCGCATTACCTATTTTCTCGACCGTCCCGACGTGCTGTCGACCTATCGGGTTCGCCTGGAAGCCGACCGCACGGAAGTGCCGGTTCTGTTGTCCAATGGCAACCTGATGGAGACAGGCACGCTCGATGCCGGCAAGCGGCACTACGCTGTCTGGCACGACCCGCACCCCAAGCCCTGCTATCTGTTTGCGATGGTCGGTGGCGATCTGGGATCAATTGCCTCTTCGTTCAAGACCATGAGCGGGCGCGATGTCGCGCTGACCATCTATGTGGAGCACGGCAAGGAGGACCGCGCGGGCTGGGCCATGGACAGCCTGAAGCGCTCGATGCGGTGGGACGAAGAGAAGTTCGGGCGCGAATACGATCTCGACGTGTTCAACATCGTCGCCGTTTCCGACTTCAACATGGGGGCGATGGAGAACAAGGGGCTCAACGTCTTCAACGACCGCCTGGTTCTTGCTTCACCCGATACCGCAACCGACACGATGTATGCGGCCATCGAGAGCGTGGTCGCGCATGAATATTTCCACAACTGGACCGGCAACCGCATAACCTGCCGGGACTGGTTCCAGCTCTGTCTGAAGGAAGGGCTGACGGTCTACCGTGACCAGGAATTCTCCAGCGACGAGCGCTCCCGGGTGGTCCAGCGGATCGCAGACGTGCGCCAGCTGAAATCGGTTCAATTCTCAGAAGACGCCGGGCCGCTGGCGCATCCGGTGCGGCCGACGAGTTATATCGAAATCAACAATTTCTATACCGCGACCGTCTATGAGAAGGGGGCGGAAGTGGTGCGGATGCTGGAGACGGTTATCGGGACGCAGGCGTTTCGCGCCGGGATGGATCTTTACTTCGAGCGTCACGACGGGGACGCGGCAACGATCGAGGAATTTCTCACCTGTTTCACGGAAGCTTCCGGGCGCGACCTCGGGCAATTCGCTCTGTGGTATCAGCAGTCGGGCACGCCGCACGTCAAGGCCGACCTCGCGTATGACAAGCGCACACGGAGCGCGCGGCTGGTTCTGGAGCAATCCGTACCGCCGACGCCGGGCCAGCCCAAGAAACTACCCATGCACATCCCGATCCGTTTAGGGCTCGTCGGCAAGAACGGGCGCGATATCCCGTTGCGCTGCGCCGAAAGCGATGATGCCGCGAGTGGGCTCATTCACCTGACAGGCAAGAAACAGACCTTCACGTTTACCGACGTTACGGAACAGGCGGTGCTTTCGTTGCTGCGCGGTTTCTCGGCCCCGGTCACATTGAGCGTGGATCTTTCCGACAAGGATCTCGAATTCCTGCTGGCGCACGATAGCGATCCGTTCAACCGGTGGCAGGCCGCCAATACCTACGCCACGCGCACCATGCTGGAACGGATTGCAGCGTTGAGAGAGAACAGGCGGTCGCAGCGCGGCAGTGGATTTGCGCGCGCGCTCGGCAAGGCGCTCGGCGACAACAAGCTCGAATGGGCGTTCAAGGCTGAACTGCTGCAATTGCCAAGCGAGGCCGACATTGCCAGAGAGATCGGGGACAACGTCAATCCCGACCATATCCATACCGCCCATCGAGGGCTTTCAGCTCTGGTTGCCCGGCAGCTCGAAGATCAGCTGAGCGAAATTCATAAGAAACTTGGGGGAGCCAAGACTTTTTCTGCGGACTCTGAAAGTGCCGGACGCCGCGCTGCACGCAACGCCGCCCTTACGTTGCTTATCAAACGCGGCACGCCTGCGGACTACGAACGGGCCGCAAAACACTATCAGACGGCCACGACGATGACGGAGGCGGCGCATGCATTGACGCTGCTAGCCGGGGCAGGTGCGCCGCAGCGTACGGCTGTGCTCGCCGATTTCTACGAACGCTGGAAAGGCGACCATGTGGTGATCGATACGTGGTTTGCAGCCCAGGCCCAGTCGCCGCGGCCGCAAGTCATCGGGGAACTCAAGGCGCTTTTGCAGCATGAGAGCTTCGACATAACCGCTCCAAACAAGATCCGCTCGCTGATCGGCACGTTCCTCTTGCGCAATCCGGTCCAGTTCAACCGGCGCGACGGTGAGGGTTATGGCTTTGCCGTCGATCAGATTCTGGCCATCGACAAGTTCAACCCGCAGATCGCCGCCCGGCTGCTGAACGGGCTGAAAAGCTGGAAGGCGCTGGAACCGAAGCGTCGGCGGCAGGCCAAGAAGGCGTTGGAGATGCTCGCCGCACAGCCTGGGATTTCCCGAGATACCACCGAAATAGTGACCCGGATTCTTCAGGGCTAGAGGTTCTTCGAGATAGTGTCCTTTTGCTGATTTAATATCCTCGACAGGCACCTGCGAAGCATCGAGACTGACAGTGCGATTCGTTGGCTGGGGCGTGAAACGAATCGATTCGGTCGGGGCAAGATCTAGAAAAGTTTTGGGGGCTACGGGTATGGATGGGACATTGTCCGCCAGACCAGAGGGTGTTGTTGTATCTGCCGATGAGAGCAGATGGCCCGTAAATCGTGGCTGCGCAGCCGGGGCGGGGCGGCAGCAATTCGGCCAATACCTGGAACGCAACCGGCTCGCCTTGCACGTCAGCGCTGCGATGCTGGCCTCCGTCCCCGCGACTGCGCACCTGATAGAACAGGTGCCGGTCGGCGTTGCTCCGGCATGCGCCGCTTTTGCTGCCTTCATCGTCATCCTCATTGCCGGTATCGGCCATGCGCCGAAGGACGCTCCCTTGACGGTGTCGGCCAATTCCACGGAGGTGAAGGCAGGCTCTGCGGCGGTGTCACGGGGGATGGACGCCCAGGGCGTGGAGGCGAGGAGCAACCCGCGAGCCGCTGGGTTCAATGCGAGTCTTGCTGCCGAACTGCAGCAGGCCGCAGCGCTTGCCCAGCTGACCGCGCGCATCAGTCACGACCTGCGAACGCCGCTCAACGCGGTCATCGGGTTTTCGGAACTCATGTCAAAAGAGGCGTTCGGTCCGCTCGGTTCGCAGCGCTATCAGGATTATGCAAACCACATCCGCGACTGCGGGCAGACCCTGCTCAAGTCCACAGAAGACGCCCTTGCGATAACATCTTCTCTCGCCGAACCGATGGGTGAGAACCGGGCTGCAGGTTGGCAAGCAATCGCACTTGGTGAACTGGTCAATGAGGCCTGGCAATGCGCCGGCCTCTCCACTGCACAAGAGCGCATGTCGCTTCACTGCGATATACCCGACACGCTGGAACTGTTCGGGGAGCGCCGCGTGATGCGGCAGATCCTCATCAACCTCATCCAGGATGCGATTTCGCGGGGGTGCGGGCATTCGCAGATCACGGTCGGAGCGGTTCTGTCAGGGGGTGGCATTCGTCTCACCGTCGGGACTTCGGCCAAGACAAACCGTGTTGCGGACGATTCGCTGCCGCTGTGCGTTGCTCGCGCGCTACTTGAACTGCACGGACTTCAGATGGCTGTCTCGGCTCATGCGGACGGACTCTGGCAGGTGTCGGTCGAACTCGATCGGGCAACGCAGCGGGACTTCTTCGCCGAGCCGCGCGTGTGCCGTCGGGCGCAGCTTGCTGCCTGATCCGATATTTCAGGCGCCTTCGGAATTGCGAACGTAACCGATGATGTCGTCGAACGTCGCGGCGATAGCCTGTGTGCTCGACCTTAGCAGAACATCCAGGGCCTCGAACGTCGGTACGTCGGCTGCGCGGATAAGGCGCTGGCGCATGCCAAGCGGGGCACTTTCCGGCTTGAACGGACCTTCGCTGCAAATGCGCATGACTTGTGTGAGGTCATTGAGCAGACCACCTGCGCCGAGCAGTGCCTCGGCATGCGCGGCATCGAGCAGGCCGGCATCCCGCAATCGGCGCACAGCCTCGAGCGTGTTGGTTGCGAGGACTTCGGGATGGCTGTCGGCGTTGATCAGCTGCAGGTACTGGACGATGAATTCGAGATCGATCAGCCCACCGCGGCAATGCTTGATGTTCCAGACATCATCCTTGCCTTTCTCCGCCCAGATCCGTTCGCGCATGTCGCGCACATCGGTAGCGATTTTTTCGGGATCGCGGGGCCTTGCGATCGCTTCGCGGATCGCATCTTCAACCGACGCGCGAAGGTCCGGTGGGCCGGCGACGGTTCTTGCACGGGTCAGCGCCATGTGTTCCCAGGTCCACGCTTCATTGGCCTGATAATCGCGGAAACTCGTGATCTTGGTGGCGACCGGGCCCTGCAGACCGGACGGTCTCAGCCGCATGTCGACTTCGTACAATGTACCTTCGGGCGTGGGTGCGCTTAATGCACTGATCAGTCGCTGGGTCAGCCGCGCATAATACTGCGCCGGTGCCAGGGGGCGGGCTCCGTCGGACTGGATGGCGCCCTCGGCGAAAGAATAGATGACGATCAAATCGAGGTCGGAGCCGGCGGTCATTTCGCGGCTGCCGAACTTACCCATGCCGATGACGGCAACTTTGCCTTCGGGGACGTGACCATGCACGCTGGCCAATTCCTCGGCGACCTTTTCGAGAAGAACACTGACGAGGCTTTCGGCGACACGCGAATAGGCCGCACCGGCGAGAGTTGAATCGATTGCCCCGGAAAGCACGCGCAGGCCGATGAGGAACCACTGCTCACTGCCGACGATGCGTGCCCGGTCGAGGAGTTCCTGGAAATCGTCGGCGCGCGCCAGCTCGGCTCGGATGACCTCGTCGAGTTCGTCGGCGCTCGGGATCGTTTCGAAGGTTCTTGGATCGATCACGGCATCGAGCAGGCGCCCGCGGCGCGAAAGGATGTGCGCAAGGCGCGGCGAGGTTCCCATGATGTCGGCGACGAGGCGCAGCAGTCCCGGATTGGCGCGCAGCATCGAAAACAGCTGCACGCCGGCGGGGAGTTCGGCTACGAACCGGTCGAACGCTCCGATCGCCGCATCGGGATCGGCGGTTTCGGCGAGCGCCTCTATGAGCAGCGGCTGGACCTCGGTCAGGCGCTCGCGCGAACGGGCGGATCTTACGGCGGCATAGCGGCCATGGTGCCATCCTCGGATGGTCGCGATGACCGATTCGGGCTGCGAATAGCCCATTTCCTTTAGCGCTTTGACGGTGTCGGGATCGTTGTCGCTGCCAGCAAAAACCATGCTGGCGCCGCGGGTGGTCAGCTCCGGCATGTCCTCGAACAGCGCGCCATAGCGCGACTGGACGGTTTCCAGCACGGGGAGCAGGACCTCCGAAAATGCAGCGACGTCCGTGTAGCCGGCAAATCGCGCAAAGCTCTCCAGGCGACCAGGGTCGGCAGGCAGTGCATGGGTCTGTTCGTCGGCGACCATCTGCACGCGGTGTTCGAGTTCGCGCAGGAAGCAGTAGGCGGCCTTCAACTCATCGCGCACCTTCTGCTTGATCCAGCCGCGCTCCGACAGGACGTCAAGGGTATCGAGTGTGCGCTGCAGGCGCAGCGCGCGCTGGCGACCTCCTGCGATGAGCTGCTGGGTCTGGACGAAAAATTCAATCTCGCGGATGCCGCCGCGGCCGAGCTTCAGATTGTGCCCTGCGACGCCAATGCCGCCCAGTTTCTTGAAGGCGTGGATCTGGCGCTTCATCGCGTGCACGTCGGCAATGGCGGCATAATCGAGGTATCGGCGCCAGATGAAGGGTTCGAGTTCGTGCAGAATTGCCTGACCCGCCTCCTGGTCGCCGGCGGCTGCGCGTGCCTTGATCAGGGCTGCGCGCTCCCAGTTCTGACCAAAGCTTTCGTAGTATTGCAGGGCCGCGTCGGTGGAAATGGCAAGCTGGGTTGCGCCTGCGTCGGGGCGAAGCCGCAGGTCGGTGCGGAAAACGTAGCCGTCGGCGGTACGCTCGTCGATCAGTTTGACGAGATCGCGTGTCAGCCGGACGAAGAACGTCTGGTGTTCCAGGCCTTCCTTGAGGCGCGCGAGCCCGCGCTCGTAGAAGACAATGAGATCGATGTCGCTGGAGTAGTTCAGCTCTCCGGCGCCGTATTTGCCCATCGCCAGCACGATGTAGCCCGAACCCTTCTCAGGAGCGGATTGATCGTGCGAGAGCCAATCGCCCTTGGCGGTTGCCTTGCGAAAGAGATAACGCACGGCGGTCTGAAGCGCGGCATCGGCCGTCTCGGTGAGGATGCGGGTGACAGTCATCACAGGCCATACGCCGCCGAGATCGGCCAGGGCGGAAAGGAGTGCGACCTCCGATTTGAAGTTGCGAAGCAGGCGCTGGGCACCCGCATCGTCGGCGCAGGCCGACATCTCATCTGCAAGTCTGGTCTTGAGTTCCTGGAAGTGCGGTTCCGGCGGGGATGCGAGTAGCCGGAGGAGGCGTTGAGGGGATTGCCGGATCAGCCCGGTGAGGTATGGCGAGCCGGACCATATCCCGCGCAGGAGCGCTGTTGCTTGTGGGCTATCGAGTGCGGCAAGCTGGGCGGGGCTGACGCCATCCGACTTGGCGGCTTCTGCACGAAGTGCGTTGAGGTCGTCGTCGATGCGGAGATCTTCGCTGGGCAGTGGTGCTTGTTTCAATCGCCGATAAAGTGGGATTTCGGTTTCATCCGGCAATATCGAGCCGGCCGGTTCGTCGTTGTGTGTCATCGTCGTGCCTCGTCCCACCCTCTTCGACCGGCATCAGACGGGCAAGATCAACACGGCCCGCAATCCCGGTTCGTTGTCTTCAAGTCGCAATTCGCCACCATGCAACCGCGCGACCGCCGCCACCAAACTCAGCCCCAGGCCGGTTCCAGGAAGGCTGCGGCTTTTGTCGAGGCGAACGAAACGTTCCATTGCCCGCTTGCGGTCGCTGGCCGAGATTCCCGGCCCGTTGTCGGCAACCGTTATGATGGCCCGGCCATGCTCCAGGCACAATGAAAGTTCGATCCGGGACTCGCGGTCATCGCGGCGTGCCCTGCCGCTCGTCGTCTCCGGTTCGGATTGACGCCCGTATTTGATGGCGTTGTCTATGAGATTGACGACGGCCTGTCCAATCAGATGGCGGTTGGCGCTGAGCGTGACGTTACAAATTTCACCCATGAAAAGGCGAATTCCGGCTTCTTCGGCAACCGGCTCGTAGAGTTCGGCGGCATCGGCCAGAACCGGGGCCAGCGCAATGGCGGTCTTGGTTTCCTCAACGGCACCGGCCTCAAGGCGCGCAATCAAAAGAAGCGCGTTGAAGGTCTTGATGATTTCGTCGGCTGCTTCGATCGTGTCGCCGAGGCCGGCGCGCAATTCGTCGGCTGTACCGGCGGAGCGCAGGCTCGCCTCGGCGCGCTGGCGAAGCCGGTTGAGCGGTGTCTTCAGGTCGTGGGCGATGTTGTCGGATACTTCCTTGAGGCCGTGCATCAGATCCTCGATGCGGACGAGCATTTCATTGACGCTATTTGACAGCCGATCGAACTCATCGCCGCTGCCTTGGAGCGGGAGGCGACCGGAGAATTCTCCGGCCATGATCCTGCGGGTTGCATCGGAAATCGATTCAACGCGCCTGAGCGCCGTGCGGCTGGCAAGGATCCCGAGACCCAGCCCACCAATCGCAATGAGCGCGAATGCTGCCAGGGCCAGCAACCGTATCGAGGCAACAAACCGTCGCTGATCCTCGATATCGCGGGCAACGACGAGCTTGCCGCCGCCGGCAAGGCTGACAGAGATTCCTGCGGCGTTGCGCTCGCCTGCCTGCGGTCCTTTTTCGAAGGCGTAGGTGAATAATCCACCGGCTCCGCCGGCCGCCAGTTCAGGTGGAAACTCTGCCAGGTTTCCTGCCAGCTTGCGGCCGTCAGATGCGCTCAGAAAATAGAGCCGCTTGTTGGTCTGCCGCGCGATGCCGGCAACCGTCCGCTCCATTGCCCCAGGTTCGGCGGTATTCTCGATCGCCGTCAACGTCCGCATTTCGGCGGACAGCGTTTCCATCACGTCGGCCACGAAGACACGGTTGAGTTGCCACACGAGGCCGGCCAACAACGCTGCGGTGAGGATGAAGTAGACCGCCACCCCCGCGGCGCTGAGGCCAAAGGCGGACATACGGTGGAGGGCTTGTGCCGGTGCGGTGCTACTCGCTTTCACGGACAACATACCCTGCGCCGCGAACCGTATGGATGAGCGGCTTTTCGAACGCCTTGTCGATCTTGGAGCGCAAGCGCGAGACATGGACATCAATAACGTTTGTTTGCGGATCGAAATGATAATCCCAGACGTTTTCGAGAAGCATGGTGCGCGTGACGACCTGCCCGGCGTGCTTCATCAGGTATTCAAGCAGACGGTATTCGCGCGGCTGCAATGTAATTGGCTCGCCACCCCTGGCGACTGCATGGGACAGCCGGTCGAGGACGAGGTCGCCAACCACGAGGCGCGTTTGTTGCTCGCCTGGAACGCTACGCCGGGAGAGCGCCTCAACGCGCGCCAGCAGCTCCGCGTACGCATAGGGCTTGGTCAGGTAATCGTCGCCGCCGGCCTTCAGGCCGCGTACGCGATCATCGACCTCGCCAAGCGCGGAGAGGACAAGGACGGGGGTCTGGTTGCCTTCCTTGCGCAAGGTCTGGATAACGCTGAGGCCGTCGAGTTCAGGCAACATGCGATCGACCAGAAGAACGTCGAAGGCCCCCTCGCGGGCAAGTTCAAGGCCGCTGACGCCATCGGCCGCCCATTCGGCGGTGTGACCGCTTTCTTTCAGTGCCTTGACGAGGAAGGTTGCCGTCTCGGTGTCATCCTCGATGATTAGTAGCCGCATCGGTCGCCTCGGTAACTTCGTCATTAACGGAAAAGGGGCAGTCCGCTTTGAATTGCAGACCGCCCCCGTTGTTAGCACGTTTCAATCCAATTCAGCGCCGTCGGGTCGAGTGCGAGTTCAACCCTTCTTCAGGCGGACTGCAACGAAACGCTTGGCATTTCCCGACTGGATGTGAAGGAGGACTGCACCCCTATCCTGGGTCTGGGCCTTCTGGACACCCTCGATGACATCGTCGGGAGATTTCACCTCGACGCCCTGCACTTCGAGAACGACGTCGCCGACCTTCAGTCCCTTGCGGGCGGCATCCGAGAGCGGGTCAACCTCGGAGATCGAGACGCCGGCCTCTTCGCTCGCGGGCTTGAGCGACAAGCCCAACTGATCGAGCTCGGTCACCTTCGGGCTCAGCGGTTTGCCTTCCTGGAGGGCGGCGAGTTCTTCCGATGAGGACGGGAAGCGACCTAGGTCCACTTCGATTGTCTTGCGGGCGTTGCCGCGCCATACAACGACTTGAACCTTGCTGTCCGGAGAGTAGGCGGCGATCTTGCGAGCCAGGTCGCGGCTGTCTGCGATCGGGGAGCCGTCGACTTCAAGGATAGCATCCTGAGCTTCGATACCGGCGCCTTCGGCAGGCCCCTGAGGGGTTACATCGGAAACCAGCGCACCTTTCGGGTCCTTCAAGCCGAGGCTTGCGGCAGTGTCCTCATCGATGTTCTGGATCTTAACGCCGAGCCATCCGCGGCTGACGGTACCGTCCTTCTTGAGCTGTTCGATAACGCCGATTGCGGTGGCCGCAGGCACGGCGAACGCGATGCCGACGTTGCCGCCAGAGGGGCTGTAGATCGCCGTGTTGACGCCGACGACCTCGCCGTTGAGGTTGAAGGTGGGACCTCCGGAGTTGCCACGGTTCACGGCAGCGTCAATCTGCATGTAATCATATGGACCCGAGCCGATGTCGCGGCCCTGGGCGGAGATGATGCCAGCAGTGACCGTGCCGCCGAGGCCGAACGGGTTGCCAACCGCGAGAACCCAGTCGCCAACGCGATTCTTCTCGGTGGCGAATTTCACAAACTGGAATTTCTCGTCGCCGGCGTCCTTGATCTTCAGAAGCGCAAGATCGGTCCGCGGATCGGTTCCGATCAGTTCGGCCTGATACTTGCGGTCCTGGTCGAAGGCGACTTCGATTTCGGACGCATCATCGATGACGTGATTATTGGTGACGATGTAGCCGTCTTCGGAAATCAGGAAGCCCGAGCCTTGCGCAGCCGACGGGGTCTGAGGACCGCGTCCGCCTGGACCGCGGAACTCCTTGGGAAGTCCCTTGAAGAATTTGTATAGTGGATGATCCTCAGGGATATTCGGCAGCCCGGGGATGCCATCCTGATCGCCTTCTTGTTCACCTTCGTCGCGTTGAGCGAGGCGCTTCTTGCCGTTGGTGACCTGGATGCTGACGACGGCTGGCTTGGTCTTGTCGACGATGTCGGCGAACGACAAGGGCGCACGGCCATATGGAGTATCGATCGTCTGCTGGCCGCCGGGAGCGTATTGCGCGAGCGTGGGATTCGTCGAGGTGTCGAAAGCCGTAATGAGGCCGGCTGTGGCGACGGCTGCGGCGGCAACGGCTCCGCGCCTGGCCCATTTGCCCGAAGTGACCGGCATACGGGCCAGCTTCACTGCGGTTTCAGACTTTGATTGCATTGGTTGATGTCTCCTTTTGGGCCGGGAATTTCGGCTACTGGAGACGTCTTGTAAGGAAGGGCTAATTACAGCAGTGTTTCGAACGCATTAAACATTCGTAATGGTAGCGGAGCGAAAAACCGGCCGATCGGCTTCTTCAAGAGGATTGCTTGCCTTCGAGGATGCGCTTCAGTCGGAGTTCTTCGTCGGCGGTCAGTGACCCGGCGTCCAGGCTCCCAGAACGGGACTCCCGCGGCTGGCTTGCCGCAAATACCGACCGGGCCAGCCAGACTCCTGCACCCAAGGCCAGAAGCGGCGCCAGCCAGAGTAGCAGCGTGTGCCACCCGAACGGAGGTTTCAGCAGCACGAACTCGCCGTACCGGCTGACGATGAAATCGAGCACCTCGTCGTCGGTATCGCCCTTCTGGAGCCGCTCGCGGACCAAGATGCGCAGATCGCGGGCCAGCGGGGCGTCGCTATCGTCGATCGATTGATTCTGGCAAACGAGGCAGCGCAGCTCGATGGAAATTTCGCGGGCGCGCTTTTCGAGATTCGCATCGCTCAGGATTTCGTCAGGCTGCACGGCGTGGGCGCTACCGGCAGCGATGACAGCCAGGCACGCTGTGAGCAGCAAAAAACCGTAGCCTGGAAACCTGCGGGGCGGTGTGGGGATAAGCACTTGCACGTCGGTCTCCTATTCCGCCGCGACCGCACCGGCAGGAGCGTTGCTGCGGCTCTTGCGGTTCGGGGCGCCGACGCGAAGCCTGCGGTCCGAGAGCGATACGCCGCCGGCGATGAACATCACCAATGCGCCAAGCCAGATGAACCTGACCAGCGGGTTGAAGTAGAAGCGGAACGCGTAACCGCCGTCTTCCTCCTGCGCATCGCCTAACACGGTGTAGAGATCGCCGCGCCAGGATGCGTGGATACCGGCTTCCGACGTCGGCTGGGGGGGAGAATCGTAAATGCGCTTTGAGGGATGGAGTGTTATCACCGGCTGACCGCCGCGCGTCACATCGAAGGCCGCGACCTGCTCGCTGTAGTTTGGCCCCTTATTCGGTGCGACGCCATTGAATACCAGTGTAAACCCCGCAACATCGACGCTATCTCCGGGCTTCATCACCAGGACCTTTTCGGTCTGGTAGGCACTCGTGGCGACGATACCGACGACCATCATCCCGACGCCGAAGTGCGCCAGCGTCGTGCCATAGACCGAACGCGGCAGGTTCCACAAACGGCGCAGCACTTCCTCGCGGCCGGCTGAACCGATTTTTGCCCGGTAGGCCAATTCCTGTAGAGCGCCGGCCATCACGTAAACGCCGACCGCCATCATGATTGGCGCCAGCCAAGGACCGCGCTCGGTCATCGCCATCGTGGCAACCATCGCGACCAGCGCGAGCACCGCCGTAGCTATCAAGCGCTGGGACACGCCGATGAGGTCGCCGCGCTTCCAGGGCATGAACGGACCGAACGGCAATGCAATCAGAAGAGGCACCATCAGCGGAATGAAGGTCATGTTGAAAAATGGCGCTCCAACCGAGATCTTGTCGCCGGTCAGGCCTTCCAACAGGAGAGGGTAGAGGGTGCCGACGAATACGGTCGCGGCCGCGGTCGTCAGCAGGACGTTGTTCAATACGAGCGCGCCTTCGCGGCTGATGGGAGCGAACAGCCCGCCCTGACGCAGTTCGCCGGCGCGCAGGGCAAACAACGCGAGGCCTCCACCGACAAAGATCGTCATGATCGCCAGAATCGCAACGCCCCGCTCCGGGTCGACGGCAAATGCGTGGACCGATGTCAGGACGCCCGAGCGCACCAGGAATGTGCCCATCAGCGACAGCGAGAATGTGAGGATCGCCAGCAGTATGGTCCAGACCTTCAAGGTCTCGCGCTTTTCCATCACAAGGGCGGAGTGCAGCAACGCGGTGCCGGCCAGCCATGGCATGAAAGACGCGTTCTCGACCGGGTCCCAGAACCACCAACCGCCCCAACCCAGTTCATAGTACGCCCACCACGAACCCATCGCGATACCCAGCGTCAGGCACATCCAGGCGGCAAGCGTCCAGGGCCTTACCCAGCGCGCCCAGGCCGCATCGATGCGGCCCTCGATAAGCGCGGCGATGGCAAACGAGAAGGCGATCGAAAAACCGACGTAGCCAGCGTACAGGAATGGCGGATGGAAGGCGAGCGCCGGATCCTGAAGGATGGGGTTCAGTCCGCGCCCGTCGATCGGCGGGTTCTCGAGGCGCAGAAACGGGTTCGACGTCGCCAGCATGAAGATGCCGAAGGCGAGGGCAATCGAGGCCTGAACCGACAAGACGTTGGCGCGAAGGCTGAGCGGCAGGTTGTTGCCGAAGATGGCAACGGCGGCACCGAAGCTCGCCAGGATCAATACCCACAGCAGCATCGAGCCTTCATGGTTGCCCCACACGCCTGAGATTCGATAGATCAGCGGTTTGGTCGAGTGCGAATTGGCGGCGACGTTCGCCACCGAGAAATCGGACATCACGTACGCCTGCATCAGCGCGAGAAACGCGGTCAGCAACAGGAGAAGTTGCAGGATCGCCGCGGGACGGGCCGTCTCCATCAGGCGTCGTTCGCGCGAAAGGGTCCCGATCAGGGGCACGACGGTCTGGAACAACGCCACCACGACGGCCAGCACAAGAGCGAAATGTCCAAACTCAACGATCATGCTCTCATACCTTTTGATGTTCAGGATTTTGAATCCTGCCGGCGCGGACCTTCGAAGAGTTCAATCAGTTGGTTTTGGCACCGGGGTGTTTAGCGCCTTCACCAAGCTTTACGCCCTTCTCCTTCAGGGCCGCCGCGACTTCGGGCGGCATGTAATTCTCGTCGTGCTTGGCAAGCACTGTGTCGGCGACGAATTGACCATTCGCATCGAGCCTGCCTTCGGCAACAACACCCTGACCTTCTCGGAAGAGATCAGGCAGAATTCCCTCGTAGGAAACCGGAACTGTCTGCAAGGTGTCGGTGACCGCGAACTTGACCTTGGTGCCCTGGCCGCGTTCGACGGACCCGTCGGCAACGAGCCCACCCAAGCGGAACCGTTCGCCTGACTTCACCTTGCCTTCAGCGATATCAGAAGGCGTCTGAAAGAATACGATGGTGTCGCGCAATGCAAACGCCACCATAATCGCTGCGGAAGCGAGAATCGCAACAGCCGTACCAATCAAAACGCCGCGTTTCTGTTTTCGTGTCATCGTCATCCTGGAAAAGTTGATCTCAGCAACACCGTCAGCCGATTGTTCTTATTAGGTCCCCAATCCCAGTTTTGATGCAAGGGCGTCGATACGTGCATTCTTCTGGCTGTCTCCGGCCGCGCTCTTGCGCGCGCTCGTCAGAGCGCGGCTAGCGTCATCCTTGCGGCCGAGCACGCTATAGGCGCGGACGAGACGTAGCCAGCCCTCGAAATCATCCGGGTTATCGGCAAGCCTGCCGGCGAGGCGCTCGACCATCGAGTTGATGAATGCCTGCTGGGCTTCCGGCGGCATATCGCGCGCGGCAACGACATCCTCCGCTGTCGGTCCGGGCGCCGATCCGGCGCTGTTCGCGCTTGCGGCAGAGCTGTCGGTTGCGGTCTGGGGAAGCGAGGCTTCGGCGGCGGCCTGATCGCTTGCGGTGTCCACCTTGTCCGGCTTGGCCGTTGGATCGCCGCGCTGACTGGCGATCTCTGTCAGCCGGGATTCGACGACGGGCTTCCAGGGTGCATCTTCGGGGGCTTCGGCAAGAACGGCGCGATAGGCCTTCTCTGCCGATTCAAGCTTGCCTTCCTGCTCGTCAGCCATGGCCAGCCAGAAGCGGGCTTCAAAGTCCGCCGGCTCGCTGTTCAGGACCTGGCGGTAGGCAAGGCGGGCGGGTTCGACGACGATGCCATTATTTGCCAGCACCAAGGCTTCGGCAAACCCCTTGAGACGTTTTGGGGAGTCTCCCAGCAAGCGAGACGCCTGTGCAAAGGCGTTGGCGGCATCATCAAAGCGACCGAGCCGCATGTAGACAGGGGCAACCACATCCCAGCCCTGCCCGTCTTCCGGGGACCGGCGCAATCGCTCTTCGACCTTGGCGATGAGTTCGTCGATCCCGGCTTTTGCGGGAGCTTCATTGAGGCGCGCTGATTGCGGCATGCCGGGCATCGTAGGCGAACCCACCGCGAGATAAATGGCAATGGCCAGGACTGGAATGGCAGCGGCGGTCGCGTAGGCGATGTTCGCCGGCCCAAGCCAAGAGGGTAACGATGATGCCGGGATGGGAGTGTCGATGTCGCGTCCGGAGCGCTCTATGAGGCGGCGGCCCAATTCGGCGCGGGCGCTCTCGGCTTCGGCGGAATCGATCAGGCCGCGCTGACGGTCTGCCTCGATTTCGGCGAGCTGATCGCGGTAAACCGCCAGGTCGGCATCCTGCGCGGACGAGGTATCGACCGGTTGTTCAACCAGCATCGGGCGTGCCAGGGCCGCGATCACGGCGGCGGAGACGACAGCGAAGGATATCCAGAGGATCATTGCGCTCAAATCAGGCTACCAGGGTTGCTCGTCCCCACTATGTAAGTCGGCGGGGAAAGATCAAGCAAAGGCCGTTGCCTGCGCTGCTTGGCCGCTTTCTTTGGAAGCAATGCGGCCAGCTCCTTCGCCTGGTGCTCCGACTCTGACATATGGTTCCCTGCCGGGAACCTGAATGTCAGCCCGGAACAATGTCAGCCCGGAACACTTGGCAACCTTTTGATTGTGTTTTGGATTGACCAACATTTGACGACCTCCACCCGGGAATCAAATGTTTGATCCAGAACGCTAGCGAAAACAATGGCTTAGCGTGGCGTTCAGCGCGCCTCAATTGACAACTCCTGTGCGGCACCAACAGGTCAATTAAGGCGCGACGCCACACTAGGTCAAATTCGACCACGTTCCGTCGGGGTTCCGGCAGGCGGTGCCGCTCATCGTCTCGGGACGGCCGCTGATAAAGACTGTGTGGGTGTAATCGCGGCAATGGCGCGGTCCACGCCGATAGGGGCGCTGCGGGACGACTTCGCCATATCGGCCGCTGTCGGGGTTGCGCCAGGGGCGGGAAATCCCGGATCGGCCGTCTTCAAGCGCTGCGAGTTCGGCTTCCTGAGCCAGGCGGCGATCCTGATCGTCGAGCGATTTGCCGATGGTGTGGCCGACGACGCCGCCGACGAAGGCGCCAGCTACAGTCGCCAGGACCTTGCCGGTACCGTTGCCGACCTGGTTGCCGATAATGCCGCCGGCGACAGCCCCGATGGCCGTACCGCCGTCAGCCTTGGAAAGCCCGCCGGGTCCGCAACCTGCGAGCGCCAGAGCTGCAAGGGCCGCCACCACAGATATTGTGCTGCGCATCGCAACATCCCTCAAACTACGCCGGTCGCAAAGCGACTGGATTGGCCGCTGACCGAATTCGCGGTCCAGGTAATTTCCCCGTGCGTATCGGTGTCTAATGTCGAATTGCAGACAAATGACGGCGATTCGGGCGAAAGTTCGACCCTGCGGGCGCGATCTGTCACAGCATTTGTTGGGTTAGGCCGTTGTTTTGTCTATGCTGCGGGCAATTGGAGGGTTGCCTGGAGACCGCCAATCGGCGAGCGATCGAGCTTGAGGCTGCCGCGGTAGGACTGCGCCAGGTCGATCACGATCGACAGTCCGAGGCCCGACCCGGGCTTGGTTTCGTCCAGCCGGAGTCCGCGTTTGCCGATGCGGGCGCGCTGTTCTGCACTCAATCCGGGGCCGTCGTCCTCAACGGTTATCTTGATGCGACGGCGCCCTGTGCGGGTCGCGGGGGTCTCCAATTCCACTTCGAAGCGGACCTTGCCTTCTGACCATTTGCAGGCGTTGTCAAGCAAGTTTCCGAGCATCTCTTCGAGGTCCTGCTTCTCGCCCTGGAATCTCACATCCGGAGGGCAGTCGACGGATATCACCACCTCCTTTTCAGCATGGATTCTCTCGAGGGCGCGAACCAGCGGCTGGACAACATCCAGCACCGAAGTAACGCGGCCTACCGCCCCGACACGGGCCGCCATCCGGGCGCGTTCAAGGTAATGCTGGACCTGATCGTTCATGATCTGGGCCTGCTCGATGACCTTGTTACCGAGCGGACCTCTTGCATTGCGGGCTTCGTTGGTGATCACGGCCAGGGGCGTCTTGAGCCCATGGGCGAGATTGCCCACCTGGGTGCGCGCGCGCTCGATGATATCTTCATTCGATTGGATCAGGGCATTGAGCTCGTCGCGGAGGGGTTCGATCTCGGCGGGAACATCGCCTTCCAGCCGGGAGGCCTCGCCAGAGCGGATGAGCGCCAACGCGCGTTCGACGCGTTGTAGCGGCGCCAAGCCGAAACGCACCTGGAATACCATCAACGCCAGCAAAGCCAGGCCGGCCACGGCAAGCGCCAGCGCCAGACGCGTTCGGAACCTTGCCACCGACTGTTCAAGCCATTCGGAGGGTCCAGCGACAACGATGGAATATCGGGGTCTGTTTTCCAGATGTCCGAGCGTGTCGACGACTTCGACGATCCTGACGGGCTTGCCGTCCGGGCCGGCGTCATTGCGCCAGCGCATGTTGGTATCCGGGTCGGGGGGATAATCGAGTTGGTAGGGCGAGGTAAGGGTAGCGGTCGCAAGGGATGCTGAACGTAATGTCGGTCCACCCTGATTATCGATCGGCCTGATCTGCCAATACCAGCCGGAGTGGGTGAATTCGAAAAGCGGCTCGTAACGGTTCGGTGGCGCGGCAGGTCGATCGGCGCCGTCAACCATGCTGTCGATGGTTATGGCCGTGACCAGCTTCTCAAGCTGTGAATCGAAGCTCTCTTGTACGTCAGCGCGATAAAGCTGATAAATCAGATAGCCGGCCAGAGGCAGGACGATTACCGTCCAAGCCATCGACGCCGCGATAAGGCGCAGTGCAATCGAATCAAGACGCATTGTCTTCGGCGCTGATGCGGTAACCGAGACCGCGCACCGTCTCGATGATGTCCGCGGCGATCTTCTTGCGCAGCCTGCCGATGAACACTTCGATGGTGTTGGAGTCGCGGTCGAAATCCTGGTCGTAGAGGTGCTCCACGAGTTCGGTTCGCGAGACCACACGGCCGCGGTGATGCATCAAATAGGCGAGCAGGCGGAATTCGTGGGAGGTCAGCTTGATCGGTTCGCCATCGCATGTGACGCGGGCCGAATTGGTGTCGAGTCGAACCGGTCCGCACTGGATCTCGCTTTTGGCGTGGCCGGTGGCTCTGCGTAACTGCGCCCGCGCGCGCGCCAGCAGTTCCTCCATGTGAAACGGCTTGGCGAGGTAATCGTCGGCCCCTGCATCGATGCCTTGGACCTTGTCGCTCCACCGGTCGCGGGCAGTCAGGATTATGACGGGGAATTTCTTGTCCGACCGGCGCCATTGCTCAAGGATGGAAATTCCGTCCATCTTCGGAAGTCCGATGTCCAGCACAACCAGATCGTATGGTTCGGTATCGCCCAGGTAATAGGCTTCCTCGCCGTCCATCGCACTGTCGACGGCATAACCGGCATCGCTCAGCGCGCCCACCAGCTGCCGGTTCAGGTCGGTATCATCTTCAACTACAAGAATTCTCAATTGCCTGCCGCCTCGCGGATCGGTTCATGCTGTCGCTTCTTATACGCCAGGATTTTCGATGTTGCGAGGTTTGCGTTCGATAAGGGGCTGTCAGCGACCGGTTTCGGCCACTCCGATCTCAATCCCGCGCCGGGCATCATACAGAGTTGTCTTGAACCGGCCGTTCGGCGTGCGCACCACCAAGCGATAGACGTAACCGCTTGGTTCCCGGCACAACTCAGTCTTGACGATTTCGCCGAGTTTCTGGCGCTGAAACTGGCGGCTCAAGTGTTCGACCGTCACGAGTTTTTCCTCGTCCACCACCGATGCTGCCGCGGACCAGTCGGAAAAACATGACGTGGCGGGGCCGGCTTCGGCCGAAACGGCGGCAGCCGCGGCCAGCACCAGGACGAGCGCACCTGCCAACCAAGCCATCAAAGTGGTCTTCATATTTGCCTTTCCTGGACGTGGGAGGCGTGACTTCCCGGTCCGTTGCTGGCTGACATGGTTAACGGAATGGCCCTGAATGCCGTATGAATGGCGGCAACACATCATGTCTTTCCGGTCACACTTTGAGGGTGATGCTGCGGCGCGCCAGCGGCAGCACAGCGCGTGAGCGGCCGTAGATTGTCATCGCCGTTCCAGCGAGTGCAGTTATCGTCTGGATGACGCTTAGGATCTGTTCCCCAAGCAAACGCACCATATCGGCGTCGAGCTCCAGTCCCAGCACCGTTCCGACTGACGGTAGCACCACTGCAGCGGCGGTGACGAGCGCGCCCCAGATCGTCATCGACTGGCCCCACCACTTTGAAGATTGCTGTTCGTTTTCGTTCATCGTTGCGTCTCCGCTTTGTTGACGATTGGGTGTCATGGTTTTCGTCGGTCCGGTTTTTTCCGAAGGGAATTCGCTTGTGCGCTGCAGTGTCCGTTCGACGCGATTCAGCCAGCCGCGCCCGAACCGCCAGAAGTGCGGAAGCGCGCGGTACTTTCTGCGGCGGATGGCGGCGTAGCGTTGCAACAATTCGGCTATCGGCATGGCGGCGACTTTCCCTCGCGTTTCGGGTCCCATTTCACCGTCGACGGCGGCGCCGGTTGCTTCCTGCAACATCCGGATCGCACCGGTAACGCCATGATTGACGGCGGCGTCGAAGTGGAAGAATGCGATCGCTTGGGGCATCTCGTGACAACCGGCGGGCGCCCAATACCGTTTGGCGTAGATAGCCGTCACGATTTCAGAACTGATGTTTCTGAGCTCAGCGATCATGGCCGGTTTCGATTTTTCGGTGATCTTCTCTTTGCGCCATGCAGCCAACGTCGATAACGTGATGCCTTTGTTGGTCGGGCCACCTGGATCGTGGGGGTCGTTGGTGTAACCGCCTTCCATCGCCAGCACGTGTTCAAGGGCAACGGCAAACACATCCGGGTTCGTCTCGAAAATTCCTGGGGTCTGGACGACCGGCCAGCGAAGCGCGACGAGGCGGCTTCGGTCGAAGCCTGCGACGCTGACCGCGTTGCCCTGATTGCCGCCAAGCAGCCACAGCCGCTCCGCCGACCAGCCGACGAGAAATCCGACGTGTCCAAAGGCCGGATTGCGTCCGCGTGTCAGCACCGCGATCGCTCCGGTGCGTTCGGTTGGAAGCGGTTCGCCGAAGCCCGAATATGAGCGCGCCATCAGTGAGCGGGTGCTCGCTTGATCGCTTCGTTCCAGGCACGCGCCGACGAACGCCGCGCACCACGCCACTTCATCGCGAGCGTGGGCTTCGTGGCCGAGTTCCTTGAAAAATGCAGTGATGCGCGGATTGTCCCGTGCGCCTGCAATCTCGGTCTGGCCAAGCTCGCGCCATGCTTCGGCAAGCCAAGGCGGCTGTCCGTTCATTTGGTTTCCTCGGGTCGAATTGAAGGTTTCTAGACAGTGGCGGTTGCCGGAGCTCCACGGCCGTAGAGCGCACTGAGCTGGTGGATGCGTATCCGGCAGGGTTGTTTGAGCGACCCGAAATCGGCAATCTGGTCGGCTGCTGGATATTCCGCGAGTGTCGTTACCGTCGGAAGTGTCCGCACCACGGAATTGTCGTCGGCCAGCACATCGAGTTCGTAGCGCTCGAAATCTTCAGCCAATGGCACCTCGAGCGTGTCCCAGCTATCTCCTCCAATCCGCGTTCGGCGCACCCAGCTAACGGCGATATCGCCGCCCGTACTCCGGGTTGCCCGGACGTGGACTGGAGATAGCGGCCGCAGACCGATGCCGGAGAATGCGTGCTCTTCTGGAGCGTATGAAGGATCGGAAAGTTCCCGGTTGGCTGGGCCAAAACGCCACTGGTAGGGCAGGCGCAATTCGTCGAGCCCCAAGTCGACACGAGCGACCGCTCCGTCGAGCATGACAAAATCCGCACCAGCGTCTATCGCCGCGCCAATACCGGCCAGCGCGCTTTCGGTACCTGCCTGTCCGCGCAGGAACCCGGACAGTTCATAGTAATTCTCACCAAGCAATTGCGCGGTCTCGAATTGCAGCACTTCCCACAGTCCGTCCCTTCCCCTCACGGCTGCCGCATTCGCTCCCGCGAGCAATTGCGTACGCGTGACTGAGGCGAGTTGCCCGGTGGCAATGGACACCTGCAGCTTCGTTGCATGATCGATGCGTGACGTGGCTGCGGTCGCAAGCGATGTCTGCGTAGCGCCCATCACCGCTGGGGCCGGCAACAGGCTACGCAAGCGGAAGCCGGATGCTTCGGGAGATCCATAAAGTGCGATGATGCCTGGCCAAGGATCCTGTGCCGCTGCGGCATAGCCGGCTGAAGCCGGTTCCGCCCCGCTGATCAGCGGTAGATCCAGGAAAACGAGTTTTGCCGTGCCGCTCGGCGGCGGTGCGGGACTGCGGCCTTCGCGCGGTGGCGCGGCCACAAGATCATAGACATCGGGATCGATACTGCGGGCTTCGACGGCGCGGGGGCCGGAGTCGGCAATTTCGGTGATGCGGTAAGGCCGGTTGACTGTACCGCGCTCGAGTTCGACGACATCGCCCGGCTCCAATTCGATGAAACTCGGCGGCACGGTAAAACTTGCCCGTTCCCGAGCGGCCCATGCCTCATAGAGCCAGCTTTCGACTATCCCGGTTGCCTGGTCGGCCTCCATCACGATCGGCAGTTCGGCCTGCGCCAGCCGTCCACTTGCGCCAATCAGCCGGCGTGCTTCGGCAACTGCTTGAGCGTAGTTGGTCGCACCGCTGACGTAGTTGATCTTCGCCGATGCCGGCAGGTCTGTTTCCTGGGCACGGGTCAGCGAAATCAGGGGAGCTTCGGGAGCAGTCTCGACAACCGCGTCCTCGACAAGGTGAGCGACAGCCGGCTGCGAACCGCGATGGCGGAACGCGATCGCGTCGCCGGTTTCGATGGCATCGAAAAAGTAGGCGAGGCTCAATGGCTGCAATGCGTCGCGCACACTCATGGGCCGGTCAACGACGTAGCCTGGTACAATTCCCGCCAGGCCGTCAGTTAGACCCCTGTCAAAGCCGCTTTCAAGGAGAAGCGCTTCGACCAGCTCGGCCAGCGGCACACCGGAAAGGCGGCCGTTCAGCCAGTGGCCAAGCCGCCAGTTTTCACCGTCGCCCCAGACATCGAGGTTGAAGGGAAACGCAGGAAATGGCCGCGCATCCCAGCAATAGACAAACATCCGGTTCGGGTCGATCATGCGGCCGGAGTAGACGGACGAACCTGGATTGAGGCCGGGCTGGAAACCCTCCATTCCCGGCGTCAGCGAGTGAATGAGCGCCTGCAGGTAACGCTGCTGCATGAGGTCGTCGCGACGTCCCTCAGAATAGTAGGGCAGCGCGTTTTCGGAACTTTTGGGATCGACGAAAACGTTGGGCTGGTTGGCGCCCTTGTCGGTGGCCGGGCAGCCGATTTCCATGAGCCAGATCGGCTTCATCTGCGCCAGCCAGGCTGTCGGCGTTGCCTGCTCGACGCCGCCGGGACGGTTGTAATGGCGGTTCTCCCACCAGCCCCGCGCATCCTTGAAGCGGAACACCCATGGCTTGCCGGCGCCGTCGGATATCGGCGTGCGCACCTGCTGGTTGCGGTCCGACTGACTGGCGTAATACCAGTCGTAGCCTTCACCGCCGGCGATGTTGGATGAGAGATAATCGAGGTCGTAGACGGAACGCGCACCGGCCACGTAGTCGAGATGCGCCCGGCCGTCACGCCAGTCGGAAAGCGGCCAATAGCAATCGATGCCGACGGCGTCGATGTCGGGCGAGGACCATAGCGGATCGAGGTGAAAATATACGTCGCCTGTGCCGTCCTGGGGCTGGTGCCCAAAGTATTCGGTCCAGTCGGCGGCATAGGTGACTTTCGTCGATGCGCCGAGGATCGCCTTGACGTCGGCGGCAAGCTGGCGCAGGGCGGTAACAAAGGGGTAACTCGATGCGCCATCGCGGATCCAGCTCAATCCCCTCAGCTCCGTTCCGATCAGGAACGAACTGACGCCCCCCGCCGCCTTCGCAAGATGCGCCTGATGCAGCACCATCCGGCGGTAGCTCCATTCCCCGGGGCCGGAGTAATTCACGGTGTCGCCGTCGATGGTGAAGTCGCTCCGCTGGGCACTGCCAACGAAGGCGGCAATCTGGGCTCCAGCTGCGGCGGTCTTGTCGGGAGATCCGACCAGACCCGGTGCCGGGTTGCAAGTAATGCGTCCGCGCCACGGGTAGGGCGCCTGGCTTGTTTCCCCGTAGGGATCGGGCAACGTATTTCCCGCAGGCACATCCATCAGGATGAACGGTGTCAGCGTGACGGCAAGCCCGCGCTGTTTCAGATCCCGGATGGCAGCGATGACGCTATCGTCGGACGGCGTGCCGCCATACGCGGGGCGGCCCAGCCGTCTACTTACGAGATGCGCCGATTCACGCCCGACCCCGCCACCTCTCCAGGTCTGCGGCTCGGTCGTCTTGGAGACGAATTCGACGCCCGGGCGGACCTCGCAGTTTGCCGCCCTGAGATCCGTACCAAACCAGCTCACGACGAAGGATACATGTCCGACGTTCGGCAACTCTTCCTGCAACTGGTCGATCGCCACCTTCCAGTCGGTGCCGCCCTGGCCGGTATGGACGTTCTCGGCAATCGAACCGGCAATCCCGAATTTTAAATTGACGGGTTCTGGTGCGTAGACGAACTCGCCAGAACCAGGAATGAGAACGATGCTCTTGATGGACTCGTTGAAGTCGTCAACCGCGCGGTGGACCTCGAATGAGAACTGCGGAATGCGGTTGCCGAACTCGGCGAGCGGCAGTCGCTCGAAGACGATGTAGGCCGTGCCGCGAAAAGCCGGAGTCGAATCGCTACCTTCAATAGATTCGATCAGCGAGTCTGGCGCCTGCCCTTCGCCGCCTTTACGCAACCTGTGCGGATAACCTGACAGATCGAGTTCGGCGCCGTCGGCCCAAACCCGGCCGAGCCCCGAGATTTGACCTTCGCAGATCGCGATCGCGACATTGGCATAGTAACGGTATTCCACCCGCTCCGAACTTGGGGCGCCGCTTGAGCCGCCAAGGCCCTTGCCGCTGCCGCCGCCATCGGTCGTGCGGATAATTTCTTCCTCGAAGTCGGTTGCCCAGATCACCTGGCCACCCAGGCGCACGCGGCCAAAGACGCGCGGGATCGGGGAACCCTCGCTAGATGCCGTGACATGCAGATCGCGAAGCCGCGGGCCTTCCACTGTGCGCGTTTCGCCGGAGGTCCCGAACAACGCCTGATCCACGTAGGACCCTGCCAGTGCACCGATCTGCGCGCCGATTGCCGCCCCGGAGATCGTGGCTCCAAGTACGCTTATGCCGGTGGGGAGCAATGCGCTTCCTACGGCCGCTCCCGCCACCGATAAGGCCAGTGTCGCCATCAGACCGTCACTCCTGGATACCGGAACGCACCGGCCACCCGGCGGCGCCACCAATTCGTCAACGAAACTTCCGAAACCGGCGCGCCCTCTATCGCGTGAACAAACCGGTCTGGTTCGGTGAGGATGCCGCAGTGCTTCGCTGGAAGCCGTTCGCGATAGCGGAACACCAAGACGTCACCGGGGGCTAGCTCGTTACGCGCCACTTCATGGAAGTGCCGGCGAGCAGCTTCGAGCAAGGTTTCATCCCCAGCTGCCGACCAATCCCTCGTGTACGCTGACATTCGCTCCGGCTCGGTTCCATAAAGCTCACGCCAGACGCCGCGGACCAGGCCGAGGCAGTCGGTGCCGGTTCCGCGCAGGCTCGCTTGATGGTGGTAGGGGGTGCCGATCCATTCGCGAGCGATCGCCACGACTTCCCCGCCGCACAGATGGCGCGGCAAGTCCCGGACGTTGATCATTGTGGAGTAGCTTTCGGTTGCTGCCGGCTGTTGTTCGTTCAGCGCCGCGTGCCGGGCCGCGTGGCGTGGGACGCCAGAAAATCGTTCCCGGGGATGTGAGGGAACCCGCGAAAATTGACCGCGTTGGAGAACTTCTTCCGACAGGTCGCAATCGTCTTGTCGCAGCCCGCCTGGATGTCGAATGTTGTTCCTGGCGTGAGAGGTTCGCGCACCGGCTCCCAGCATTCGACCGTGACAACGCCATTGCGCTTCGAGTGCGATTTGACCTCAAGTTTCTGGCCGATTGCCGGCCCGCTGGTAAACTCAACCAGTCCGCGGCTGAAGAAATCGCTGGCGAAGGCGTTAATGCCGTCGGCGGTGAAGTTGCGCGAAGAGATGAACTCGAACGCTGTGCCGCTGCCAAGGTAGGCGGCCTGGTTCAAGTCGATCTTGCAGCGATTGTCGCCGAGATCCGCATCGCAAGTGTACTGGTAAAGCCTGCCCTTGGGCTGCTGCAGGTAGTGGGCCAGCCCGCGGACTTCCGCCTTGAAAATCGTTCCGGCCCGGCTCACCTCGCCGAGACTTCCGGTGCGCATCAAAATCCGGTTTGCCGGCTCCGACCAATCGACGCGGAAGATCTCGACGGCGGCGTCGTCATAGAAGCCGGCTGCGAGATCGGCTTCGGCGAGTTTCTCCGACGAGAGAGCTCCGGTCACCTCGAGGTTGTCGACCCCGAGGCCGACGCTTTCGTTGATCTCGCTTGCGGTAAATCCAGCGGCCGCTTCGAAACTGGTGTTGTCGAAGACGATATCCCGGTCATGGTCGGTAAACCCCATCGCAACGCCGTCCCGCCGGGTGACGCGCCAACACCAGCAAAGTGTCGTAACGCCGCTGTCGAGGCTCGCGCGCAGGCCTGCAGGGATATCCTTCATAGGCGTATCTCGACGATCGGAATTGAAGGAATTGCGCCCGCACGGAAGCCCTGGATGTTGATTTCCAGCATGTCTGTGTCGAAGCGCACCGGCACGTCGAATTCGAATCCTGCCGTAACACTCGCGCCGATTGCGGGAACGCGCGCCGGCTGAAAGACGATCGACCCGGTCACGGCGTCGGTGATGAAGTCGGATGCTTCGATCTGCTCGACACCGTCGACGGCCACCTTTATGGAACCAACGACAGGTTTCCTGATGCGGCGTGTCCAGGGCGCATAGGTGCTGCCGTATGTCTTCACCAGATCGAACGATACCGTCGCCGCATCGCCAGTGCCGATCACCTGATCCAGCGCGCCCGTCAGATGGCCCGGCTCGCACGACTTCCAATCGGTGTGGTCGCGCCAGCGAAATCCAAACAATCGGCCCCTGCGCTCTTCGAAGAACTCGATGACCTGATGCAGGTCGTCGAGGGAGCGCACGCCGTAACCTGCGTTGTAGCTGCGCCGGGAATCGGCCCATCGGCTATTGCGCTGTTCGTAACCCGAGCCGAGGACCACCACATCGGTGCGCCGTTCCGGTCCGCCTTGCGCGCCGAGCGATATCCCGATTGGGAATCGCACATCATGAAACGCCATCAGGAGTTCTCCTCATTCGCGACCTTCCGCTCAAAGGTTTCTCTGACCGAGTGAGACCGCGCGGCTCAGCATTGCGGCAACCTGCGTTTCGGATCGGCGGAAGCTTGCTGCGTCCGGCGTCGAAACGTTGAATGTCACATTCACCCCTCCGCCGGCCGACTGCGCCGCCACGCCGAGACGTCCATCTGGACCGCGCGCCAACGGAAGGATTGCTTCTGCGCCGCGTTCACCAGCCAGGCCGACGCCGCCGCCGGTTAGCGGAAAGCGGGCCGGGCTTGAGATGATGCCACCATGGGCGAACGGCACCGGCAGCGGGCTCGCCGCGACGCCTCCACCGCCAACGCCGCCGGCGAACAAGCCCGATAGAAGATTTCCGAATCCCTGCTCCAATGGCTTGAAGGCGGCCTTCAAAGCGATCTTTGACAGGTCGAGTCCCAAGCTTCGGAATACCTCACCCAAGCTCTTGCCCTTGATCGCGATCCCGTCGAATGCACTCGACATGGCGCTTGAGAATTGGCGGCCCAGGCTTGAAGCCGTCGACAGTTCCTTTTGCAGGGCCGATGTGTCAGCGTCGACGACGACGGTCCATGTCTCTATCGAGGTGTCAAATTCGTCCATTGTCTACTCCTGGTCGGGGAAGCGCTGCATCAGGCTCTCGAAGTCGTTGCGCATGATTGGGGTTACCGGGCCGTCGAGCCCCAAGCGCCCGCGTAAAGCGGCTGCGAGTTCGCGCGGTGTCATTGCCCAGAAATCTGACGGCGACATGCCAAGCAGGCCGAGGCCTGCGGCGATCACGTCGTCCCAGGGAAAGGGCCGGGAGACGCGCTTTCCCCCGCTTCTACAGAAGTGATGTGCTGTCCGGCATCGCCGGCGGAAAACGTTGCGCGCAGCAGCCTCGCGACGATGTCGACGTAGCCGGCCGCACCGTTGTCTGCCCGCATCTCGGCGACCGCTTCGTCGTCAATTGCATGCCCGCCGCCGCGAAGTCCTGCTGCAATGATTTTCATCGCGTCGCGGGAGCGTATGCGACCCTCTTCGAAACGCCGGGCGAGCGCCACCATGTCGTCGGCACCGAAGGCGTCCTCCAGTTCAGCGAGCGCGCCGAGCGTCAGGCAAAGCCGATAGGACTTCCCGTCGAGGCGCGCCTCGATCTCACCGCGGTGGCGGTTGGCCATTGCACGCTCCTCAAACAGACGCGAAGATTATTTCGCCGGCGCTTTCAAGCGTCAGGTCGAAAGTGAGTTCGCCATCGTGGCGGCCTGCGAATTCAAGCGAGGTCACTTGGAACGGCCCCGTCGCGGTTCCGAAATCCGGTATTGCGACCTGCCAGGCACGCACGGTTCCGTTGAAGAAATACCCGCGAACCGTTTCATCTGACGCTGCATCCTTGAAAATTCCGGCGCCAGACAGGCGTGCACTCTTGATGCCGCCACCGTCGAGAAGTTCGCGCCACTCTCCGGCCGATTCCTGGTGAGTGATGTCAATCGATTCCGAGTTGAACGACAAGGTTCGGGTTCTCAGTCCCGCGACCGTCGTGAAATTGCCCAGGCCGTCGCTATCGACCTTGAGTAGAAGATCCTTGCCCTTCTGCGCCGCCATGATTCAGTGGCTCCTTTCTATCGCTTGGATTGTTCAGGTTCGTCATGCGTGCCGGGGGCCGGCATATCTTGATGAGCCCGTCTTGGTCATGCGACCGGTTCGGTTACTGCCCGATAGCGGAGGATGCCCCGATAAGTTTCGCCGTCGATTTCGCGGCGGCTTTCGGAGAACTCGTGCCGCAAGTTGACGAGTTGGTGTCCGTCGAGAGCGAGGCTTGCGTCATGGAGAGCGTCTTCCATCAGCCCCATCGCTTCCTCGACTTCACGCCGCCCGTTTTCGCGGGACCAGATGTGCAGCGTAAATATATGCTCGTGTCCCGGCTCGCCGCCGGTCGACCAGTCGCGCACCTGCGACTGACCGAACGTCACGTAGGGGAAGTCGGCATCGCGCGGCACGTCGTCGTAGATGCGGCCCGATCCGATCAGAGCCGTCAGCGGTGCTGCACCGGAAAGCGTTGCGAACACTGCTTTCTGGAGCGCCCATTGCGCACTCGTCATGTTGGTTCCTCCTTATCCCGGGCGCACTCGAAAGATCTTCCTCGACCTGCGTCGCTGTGGCTGCGCGTTCCCCGTCAAATCGACACGCTCGCGGTCCGCGCGCAGCAGCAAGGATTGCTGTCCCCTCGCCAACAACCTGTCGCGCAATCTGGCCACGTTCGCGCTGCCGAGCCGCGAGTTCATTCCTTTGATGCGGGTGGCAATCCTCACAGGTCGCGCTCCTCGATCAGGCAGCGCAGGAAACGGCGGCGCTCGTCGATGTCGAAGACCGCCTTGATATCGAACAGCCGGGTGCCGAGGCGCATGCGCAATTCGGGGCCGAGATCGCTGCGGTAGCGCAGAACCGCTTCGTGGCTGACGCTACCGGCTACCGCGTCGGCCTCGGTGCGTTCGGCTCCACTCAACGGTCTGAGCCTTGCCCAGACCTGCGCGACTTCAATCCAGCTTTCGATGGCGCCGCCACCACCGTCACCGACGCGCACGGGCTCCTCGATCGCGATCCGCTGGCGCAGATCTCCGATCCTGATTTCCGAAAAATCGTTCATATCCGCGCCTGCCGGTAAGGCTTCAGGAGACGCGAAACGGCAGCGGGAATGGCAACATCCGGCGTCCCGATCTCAACGGGATCGCGGTGCTCGTACCAATGCGCTATCAGCAACAACAGCGCCTGGCGGATGGGAGCGGGGACTTCCGCGGCATTGCCGCCGTAGCCGGCGACAAAGGCGATCTCGATGCCGTTGGCGGCACGACCCGGCTGCGGCAGGCCGCCGCCTTCTGCCACGATGCGGCCGGGATTGGACACGGCATCGACAACGTATCTATCCGTGCCGACGAGCGCGGATGCACCTGCTGCGTCGTAGATCCTTATCTCGGTCACCGATTGAAGCGGGCGCAAGGGGATGCGCACCTGTTGTCCCTTCGGCCAGTTATCGAGCAGCAGCTTCCAGGATTGCGTTACGAGCGCAAGTCCGAGTGCGGCTTCGATATGCAGGCGCGATGTCAGGATCAGGCTCGATATCAGCGCATCTTCGCTGGTGCCGTCGACGCGCATGTGGTCCTTGGCTTCGGCAAGCGATATCGGCTCGACGGCCGGTCCGGAAATTTGTTGCAGTGCCATCGAGCCCACCTCACTTTGATTTTGACGGATTGATTTCGCGGGGAATCGTGAAGCCAAAAGCTGAAACGGCGCCGGCCCATCTCGCGAAAGGGGCACAGCGCCGTTTCAGAGTTGCGCGCACGTGGGAGGAGAAGCGTGCGCGGTTGGCAATGCAGGGCGGCGGAATTGCACCGGCCGCCCCTGGTTGTGTCACCGCTCCCGATCGAAGCGGATTAAATGCCGAACTTGAGAAGCTTGATCGCTTCGAAGTCCTGGATGCCGCCGCCGACGCGCTTGGTCGTGTAGAACAGCACGTAGGGCTTGGCCGAGTAGGGATCGCGCAGCACGCGGATGCCGACACGGTCGACGATGAGATAGCCGCGACGGAAATCGCCGAAGGCCACCGAATGGCTGTTGGCGGCGATGTCGGGCATGTCCTCGGATTCGGCGACGGGGAAGCCCATCAGCGTCGAGGGTTCGCCCGGGCGGGCTGCCGGCTGCCACAGGTAGCTGCCGTCGGCGTCCTTCATCTTGCGGATCTCGGCCTGGGTCGAGCGGTTCATGACGAAGTGGGCATTGCCGCGGTAGCCGGAACGGACCGAGTAGATCAGATCGACGAGGACGTCGCTCGGGTCGGCGGCCGGGAAGGCGCCTGCCACGCCGGTCGCGACCGTTCCGACATTGCCCCAGGTCCAAGAGGCGTTATCGACGGTTGTGTAGTCAAGAAACCCCTTCGGCTTGTTGACGCCATCGCCGACAACGAAGGCGGTGCCTTCCTGTTCGGCAAACGCGATGCGGACTTCCTCGGCGAGCCACTCGTCGATGTTGACGGCCGAGTCATCAAGCAGGCTCGCGGTCGCCGCCGGCATGGCGTAGAGTTCCATCGTCGGGAACGAGAGTTCGGCCAGCGTCGGCGTGTTGGTCTGGGTGCGCGGGGCCGTCTCGCCGACCCAGCCGGTTTCTGGACCGGTGATCGCGAATGGCCGCTTGTAGACCGACCCTGAGACCTGCCGGATTCCCGCAATCGCGCGGATCGGGGAGATGTCCTTCAGCGCGCGGTTGACGGTGGCTTCGGTTTCGTCGGGGATCAGATAACCGCCGTCGGGATCGGAGCCGACGGACAGCGCCTTGCCTTCCAGTTCGCGAAGCGCGCCGGTCTCGCCACTCCTGACATAGCGGTGGAACGCCGACTTGTGCTGCATCTGGTTTGTCGAGGTTTTGCGCTCGGTACCGTCGTGGCCCATCGGGGGGCGCGCCGCCTTGACTGACAGTTCGTCGACGCGGCGCTTGTTGGCGTCGAGCGCGCGGTTGATGCGCTCCAGTTTGTCGCTTGTCAGCACGTCGACCGACATGCGCTGTTCCATTTCCTGCAGGCGCACCTCGTTCTCGGCCTTGAAAGCCTCGAAGGCGGTCATGAATTCGTCGAAGGCCATGGCAACATCGTTGCCGGTCGCCTTCGTTTCCAGTGCCGGATCGGTCATCGCTTCAGTCCTTTCCATCTTTGCATCATCCTCGTCTCGTTTCGGGGTCAGTTCAGGAGCTGCCTTGCGGCCTCCCGCATGCGGCGTGCGAGCGGTATTCGCCCGCGCACCGCCAGGTTGCCGGCAGCGCCGGTTCCTTCGTCGAGCCGGGCTCGCGCCAGCGGCTGCATCGGGAAGGTCACGATGGAGACTTCCCACAGGTCGATTTCGATTAGCTGGCGCGTTTTTCTTGCGCGGTCGGTTTTGGCTTTCAGCGCGCGAAAGCCGATCGACAAGCCGTCGATGGCGCCGGCCCGCAGAAGCGAAGCGATTTCGGCTGCACGCGCCGATCCGGGCGCCAGCGAACCTTCGACATAGAGCCCGCGGGCGTCTTCGCGCGCCACGTCCCAGATACCGATCGGTTGGCCGGGGTCGTGCTGGAACAGCATGCGGATGTTGCGCGCACCTCGGCGTGCCAGGCTTCTGGCAAAGGCACCCGGCGCGACGACGTCGCGGCTATCGTCGATGAGCCCGAAGACGCTCGCGTAACCCGAAATGCGCCAGCCTGTTGCGGCCGATTTCAGTTCCAACCGCGAATGAGTGTTTGCTGAGATCAAGGCCGGCTCCTTACTTCTAGCGTTTGGCCAAACAAAAACGCCCCGCGGGCAGATGCCGGCGTGGCGTAAACGTCGATCAATTCGAACCCCCGTCGTCAGACGGAAACTTGGTCAGGTAGACGCTAGCTCAAGCTTCTTCCTCAGAACGATCCTCGCGTAGCTTAACGAAACGGTCGGGACACGACTCAATGGCGCGCAGGTTCGGGGAATCGACCACCGTCCGATCCACATAGACAATGACATTCTGATCTCGGAATTCTTCCTCCGTGGGATATGCTCCATCTTCGTCTTCTGAGATCCCTGAGCAGAGTTTAATCCGTTCCCCGCCCCGTTTTCCATAGACATAGTAGTCGCCCAAATACTCATTGTTTCTGCCCTGCGCCTCGATAGGCAAAACTTCGTTCAACCATTCGCGCGCGGTTTCAATATCTGACGTTTTCGCGCCAAATAGTACGAAAAGCATGTTCATTCCTCCGCTCTTATTAAACGAGTTCGTGGCCCCCGCCGCGTCATTGCACCCTCTGTCCTGTAGATCATGATCGATACAGGGCGCCGCCGCGACGGTAGGATTCAGCTTCGCAAAGGGGGCAAGCTTCGGAATTTGAGGTTCTCGGCTGTTATCAGCTCATTCGCGCTCATTCGATTCGACGCAGAAGATTTCGTCCGTTCCTATGAACCGTCGCGTTCATCATCCTCATAGCGGTTGGCCCGAAGCTTTTCAAAACGGTCCGGTCGGGCTTCAAGGGCTTTCAGCCTCGCGGAATCTTCAGCGGTGTCATCCAGGAAAACAAGCAGTGCCCAGTCAGGATGATCTTCATCAGTTGGGTAGTCACCTTCTTCGTCTTCAGTGGTCCCCGAACAAAGTTTTACTGTCTCTCCGGAAAAACCGCCAAACTTATAGTATTCGCCGACATATTCGTTGTGACGACCCTGTGAACGCTCGCAGAGCAACTCCTCTAACCACTTGTTGGCCTCTTCTATATCATCGGTCTTTACGCCGAAGAGTACGTACATTCCCATTTTTTGCCTCGTATGTTCGTTCGACAAACCTGTTCAAGGAATTGAACGATAGGGGCCACGACGTTTAATGACGTCTAGTGACCGATATATCATGAAGTTTACATCTCGACCCTGCGCATCTGAAAGCCTTCTTGCTTGACTTGTAAGTCCCAGTGCATCGAGTTGCCGTCGTTTGAGCGCTACTGTCCTTCCTTGTCCCATAAGCGGAACTCTCAACTCCTCTGCCCTGCGCACCAAGGTTTGGCTTACAATTGCAATATCCAGATCGCTGGGATTTGGTCCCCGGTCAAATGGTCTTCCTTCTTTGAAACTTCGCCCTGTTAACGCACTACCGCGAAGGTAATGTTCCGCATCACGGTGGCCACCCCGTTCGAACTCTGATCGGAGGCGGCCTCCGAAGTCTCGGAACTCCTGCATGTTTCGGAACCCATAAGGCACGCCGCCGCGCTCGATGAAGGTGATCCGTGCCTCGGCTTCCTGGGCTAATGCTCGCAGGCGCGCCACCGCGACCTGGTCGGACTCGTTGGCGCTTGTTGCGCTAGTGTGGCGTCGCGCCTTAATTGACCTGTTGGTGCCGCACAGGAGTTGTCAATTGAGGCGCGCTGAACGCCACACTAAGCCATTGTTTTCGCTAGTGGCCTTCATGTCTCGCCTAAATCGTCAGCGGTTGCGGCCAG
>JAHJSN010000154.1 GCA_018830445.1 Alphaproteobacteria bacterium
CGAGAAAGGATCAAACGCGACACCATCCAGAAACGACGATTGCAGCACCAATCGAAAGCAGCTTAGAAACGAAGCCTGATGAGCCCAACACTCCGCTAGTTCACGCCGCAAACTGTCTCAAAGCATTCGACGACGGACAGGCCAAGACGTCAGACGCGGCGAAGGGCGACAGGCACTTGATCCCACAAGCTGCCATTGGCGTTATCGTGATCGGCGGCAATATCCCGCCGCCGACCATGTCCGTTGTAGGAGGTATCGCGTCGTCGCCTCAGATATCGATCTTCTCTGCGAGTTCGATTGCGTCATCGACTTCGATGCCGAGGTTGCGAACCGTGCTCTCTATCTTCGAGTGACCAAGTAGGAGCTGTACCGCTCGAAGGTTGCCAGTTCGCCGGTAGATCAGCTCCGCTTTGGTCCTGCGCAGAGAGTGTGTCCCGAACTTGCTAGGGTCGAGCCCGATACTGGCCACCCACTCTTGGACGAGGCGGGAATATTGCCGGGTGGTCAGACCCGCACGATCTCCGCGACCTGAGAACAGGAACTGTCCCGGTTTGCGACCAGTCAGCCGCAGATAATCGTCGATTGCCATCCGCGTTTGTTCGGTCAATTCAAACCTGACCGGCCGGCTGGTCTTTTTCTGGCGAATGGTTGCGCGGTCTTGGGCGTAGCCGCTTGGCGCCACGTCCTCGACACGAATAGCAACGACGTCACAACCACGTAGCTTGCTGTCGATCGCGAGGTTGAAGAGCGCAAGATCCCTCTTCTTGTCGTCAATCTGCAGCTTGGTCCTGATCGACCAAACGTGGCTTGGCCTTAACGGTGGCTTGGGACCGACGAGTTTACCCTTATTCCAAGGTACGCGCCGAGCTGGATTGGCGCCAATTGGTGCTTGATGGTCTTCCATGTTCTGTCTCCTTGTTTGAGAGACAGAGCAGCATGCACCGCCAACGAGCTAAGGCATTGAATTGACGACCGCTTTCTGACCAGTTCGACCGCAATATGGTTAACCCGTGTCGATTTTGACCCACTGCGGAAATGAAGCCGTGTTGTTTGCGCCCCTCTGATGATGTTTGCCCCCCCTCCTCTAATGCCTTCCTCTCCGGCTCGGGGCCGTTCGAAAATAGCCTAGCCGTCGTGGCTCCTCGTATTGCACCCTCGCCGTCCCAGGTTCACAGCCACTTCTCACAAGATTGCTGTATGGCACCGGTCCGCTCCCCAATGCGCTCTCAATAGGAGGTGGAGTTTTCGACGGGTTTCATGAGTGAGATCGGGACCTTATTGCCGATCGTTTGCCGACCTCACGACTTGACGCCAAGCGTATTGGCTGCCCAACTTGTGCGATGATTACGACTCTACGGACGGGCGTCCGATCCTGAATTGGAAATCCGCAACTGGGGTAGAGGTTGTCCATCCCTCGTGAGCCCGTGCGTTGGGGATGAATCATTGCCACTGCCGTGCTTAGTTGGTGCTGACCGCTTTGCCATGCGCTCGCACCGGTCGTTAAGGCAAGAAGGGTCAACTGTGCGCGACGACACCAGCAGATCCAGCGCCATCGGTAAGTCTGTCTTAATCCTCGAAGCTCTTGCCAACGCAGGGCACGCGATGAGTGCCGTCGACCTCGCACTGATGACCGGGTTTAACCGCCAGACGGTGCACAGACTACTGTCCCAACTAGAGGATTTGGAAATCGTGCACCGCGACCTCAGAAAGGAACGGTATCGTCTTGGCACGCGGTTCGGACGTCTCGCCGTCAAAGGACTGGCAACGATGGCCAACAACAAGCGGGTTCACGAGATCCTGGAAGGGCTTGTGGCGGAGGTTCGTGAGACTTGCAACATCGGAGTCCTTGATGGCAACGAGGTGGTCTATATCGATCGCGTCGAATGCGACTGGCCGCTGCGGGTCCAGTTGCAGGCCGGAAGTCGGGTGCCCGCCTATTGTACGGCAATCGGCAAGTTACTGCTGGCGCATCGAACGCCAGGCCAACTGGAGCAGTACCTGAACTCGGTCCGCCTCACGCCCTTGAACGACAACACTATTACGGATGCCGCAACATTACGCGCAGCGCTTGAAGCCATTCGCAATCAACGATTTTCCATCAATAATCAAGAGGACTCGATCGGCCTGCTGGCCGTTGCGGTCCCAATACTTGGGGCTGACAAATCGGTCCTGGGTGGCCTCGCATTGCACGGGCCCGAAGCTCGTCTAACCGAATCCCGGGCCATGTCCCTTGTTGGCAGACTGCGCTCTGCCGCTAGCGACATTAGCAAGGTGCTGTTCGCCGAATCAGCCCCATGCGAGACGGCCGACTGACCCATTTTTGCAAAAGGAATGGGCAATAAATGCAAAAAAAATGATACGTGACGTAACGAATTTTAGTTGATAGGTTTTCTGTGTTAGACGAGGGCTTCAGAAGCCGCCGCCTGAACAGATCCGCCAAGAGCCGAACCAAACAAATGGAGTTCGACATGTATAAGTTGGCACTAGGAATTGTGGGCGCTTTAGCGTTCGCGTTGGTTGGCACACATGTTCATGCCACCGAAACCATCAATTTTGGGGTCCAGCCCGCGACCATGCCGATCTACATTGCGCGCGCGGCCGGATTTCTCGACCCGATAGAAAAAAAGCACGATGTCCAAATCGTGTTTCGGAAATTCTCTTACGGTGCTCCTGAAAACCAGGCGCTGGCGGCAGGCGAACTGCAAATTGCCTCGGCCGGAATGGGTCCGGCCATCGTCGCATCCGCACGCTTGCCGGCCAAACTTCTTGCGATCACCATCCTTGAACAGACCGCGATCATCATACCCAAGGACTCGAACCTGACGAGCGTGGCCGATCTCAAAGGCAAACGTATCGCATATCCAGGAAAAGGCTCGCAGCAGTATCCGCTTCTTGTCAAAGCCCTTGCGGATGCCGGATTGACACTTGATGACGTGGAATTGTTCAAGACCAAGGGATCCGACGTCCCAACCCTCTTGGCCAACAAGTCAGTTGACGCCGGGATCACGTGGGATCCGCATGTATCGAACGCCCTGGCCGCAGGCCATTCCAAAGTTCTGATCAAGGCCGAAAAGATCCTGCCGATCAAACAGGGTAACTACATCGGCAATGGCGTATATGCGCGAGAGGATTTCATTGCCGCTCGGCCCGAGTTGATCGAAGACATCATGGTGGCCCTTGTCAAATCCATAGATCTCATTCTCAGCGACCAGGAAAAAGCGATTGATATGTGGGCCGATCAAATTGGCTTCAGCAAGGACGTGATCCGATTTTCGCTGACCGAAAAGATCTCTGTTTACAATCGGGATATTGTGCCGGAAGCGGCGACCCTCGAGCCCTATACGAAATTCCTGAAGGACGCCGAAATTCTGAAGCCGGAAGACAATCCGAAGTTCGATGACAGCTTCGCCAAAAAGGCGGTTGCAGCACAGTGAGGGTGAAGGCCGTGGTGGGAGGGGGCGTAGCCGTTTGGTGCGCCTTGCCGCTACGGCCCAACTCCGCTGGGCGACGAACGATTGCAGCCAACTCGACGGTCAGACGGTTGTTTCAGGGGGAGCGATGCAGTTCTTGGGACATTCGGTGCCGTATGTACTGGCGCTGCTTGCGATCGGAACCGTCTGGCAAATCGCCGTTTGGATCAGTGACGCAAGCGTTGCAATCCTGCCGCCGCCACTTCTCACCCTTGCCACGCTGTGGGAGTTGGTTGTCACCGGCGAACTCGCCAAGCACACTATGGCCAGCCTCAGCCGCGTTGTCAGTGCTTGGGGCCTCTCGGTGCTTGTTGCCGTACCACTCGGCCTGCTCATGGCGCGTTCAAAGATGGCCGAACGCCTGCTGGATCCCGTCATCGAGTTGTTCCGCCCGATTTCACCGCTCGCCTGGATACCGTTGGCGATCCTATGGTTCGGGATCGGCGAGACCGGCAAGATCTTCATTATATTCGTGGCGACGTTCTTCCCCATCGTCTTGAACACCATTTCGGGTGTGAAGGGTGTCGATCCGGTTCTGATCCGTGCCGGCCGGGTGCTTGGCTGTAATAACGAAGGAACATTGTTCTGGCGGGTGATTTTGCCAGCCGCCATGCCGACCATTATTGTCGGGCTGCGCATCGCATTTGGAACCGGTTGGGCGGCGATCATCGCCGCCGAGTTGGTCGCAGCTCAATCAGGACTAGGTTATCTGATCGCCGACGGCATGGAGATCCTGCGGTCGGATCTCGTGATGGCCGGCATGATCGCGATTGGTGTGCTGGGTGTTCTGATCGACAGCATTTTCCGCATCATCGGTAATCAATACGATTGGGGGCCGGCATGACGCGTCGGGATCAGCACAGCAAGTCGATTGAAGTCGTCGACCTTGGCATGACCTTCCGAAGCGACGATGGCACAAGCGTCAAAGCGCTTGCTCCCACAACCCTTGAAATCCAACCCGGCCAATTCGTCGCCATCGTCGGCCCATCGGGCTGCGGCAAGTCTACGCTTCTAAACGTACTCGCAGGTTTTCTGTCTCCCAGCGAGGGCACCGCCAGCATCGGGAAAGAAGCGGTCTCGGGACCGAGTATCGACCATGGCGTCGTGTTCCAAGACTACGCGTTGTTCCCGTGGTTGACGGTACTGGACAATGTAACTTTCGGCTTGAAGAGCAAGGGCCTTAGCCGATCTGAGCGCAATGAAATCGCGATGCATTTTCTGGATGTCGTCAGCCTCAGGGACTTTGCGGACAAGCGGCCGCGTGAACTCTCCGGCGGGATGAAACAACGCGTTGCGATTGCCAGGACGTTTGCGACCAATCCATCGGTCATCCTCATGGATGAACCCTTCGGCGCACTCGATGCACTGACGCGCCGATTCCTGCAACAACAACTCTTGAAGATCTGGAGCGAGAGCCGAAAGACGGTCTTGTTCATTACACACTCAGTACAGGAAGCGGTGTTCTTAGCTGACCGCATCATCGTCATGACTGCCCGTCCGGGGCGGATCAAATCCGATTTTCAGATCGAATTGGATCATCCCCGCGACTTCTCTTCGGACGCGTTTCGCAAAATCGAGAAAATGGTTTTCGACAGCCTCGATGAAGAACTTGCAAAAACATTCGGACTTGCACCCAACCAATTGCAGTCCGACTGACCTTACTCAATCGGCACCGCTCAACGTTGAGCCTGCCACAGTAAGAAGTTGGCGCCGATGAACACTCCCACGAACAATCTCGAATCCTGCTCCATGCGCATCGACCGAATCCTCGACACCATAGGAGAACGGGACGACGTCATCCGAGCCTATTGCGAAGTGCTGGCGGACCATGCGCGCAAGGATGCTGCAAGGATGGACTTGGTGCCGCCCGATCAACGAGGACCGCTCTGCGGTGTCGGCGTGGGGATCAAGGAAGTGTTCGATGTCGCCGGTGGACTTTGCGGCTGGGGCAGCGTCATTCACGCCGAAAGACGCCCCAAGCAGGATGCCGTCATCGTCAGCGCATTGCGGGACGCCGGCTGCATTATTCTCGGGACGACCACGTCTACGGAATATGCCATGGCCCGAATTGCTCCGACCACAAATCCTTGCGATCCTGACAGAACGCCAGGTGCATCATCGAGCGGTTCGGCCGCCGCAGTAGCGGCTGGAATGGCAGATATCGCGATTGGTTCCCAGACCATTGGATCGGGCATCCGGCCCGCCGCCTATTGCGGGGTGTTTGCATACAAGCCAACTCAAGGTGAGTTCTCCCTTTCTGGCGCCATGCCGTTGGCCGAAATCCTCGATCATCCCGTGATTTTCGCGAACGAGTTGGCGTTGGTCGAGAAAACGTACGCCGCGCTCCGTGACAGTAATGCAGCCTTGTCTGCGGGTCAGTTCTCCAAGGGCTACACGAGGCCAGCCGGTATACTCGCAAAGGTCGCGCTCGTTGCCCCGTGGTTCAAAGACGCATTCGACGCGGAAGTTTGGGAAATGGTAAGTTCGGTCGCCCGGCAGATTCCGGCGATCGACTGCACGCTTCTGTCCTTGCCCGACGATATTGGAGCGCGCGAGGAAGGTTGCCTAACGACCATCTTGAGCGCAGACATGTGGCGTCACCACGGTGCCGACTACCGCCGACATTCCGACAAGATGAGCAGTGGGCTTAGAACTTGGCTGGAGCGGGGACGCGAGATCACAGCGGAAGACTATCGTGCTGCGCTCGATTTGAGAGCGCAGATAGGCGCCGATGTTTGGGATGCGCTACGGGATTACGATTTCGTCGTCACGATGGCGACAACCGACACAGCTCCTCTTCGCAGCAAAGGGACGGGGTCGCGGGCACCGCAGCGGCTTTGGAACCTGATCGGATGTCCGGCCGTAAGTGGGCCCATCGGGAAAATTGGAGGACTGCCCGTTGGTCTCCAGATCGTTGGTCGCCCTGGTTCGGATTCCGCAATGCTTGATTTTGCGGGACATGTCTTTTCTGGCACAGCAGGCGCAAGTCCAACCGTGAATGGTTGATGACATGTCACAGCATTCTGGCCAGTTCAGCTGCTTGTTGGGTCAGTCCATATCTCGATTTCTGTACGCCTTTGATGTCCGAAGTTGGCCCGTCTCGTCGGTCGCCCAACAGTCGGTATCAGACCGCACCGACCGTCCGTTGACAACGCCCTCACACCCTGGGGATACCATAGCCGTGCAGTGAGTTCGACATGTGGACGGATCGGCGGCAGAATGCGACTTGACTTTGGGGCAGAGGAACTTGGCAGGACATGGAAGACGACCCTTCGAAGGACCCCGAGCCGTCCTGGCTCGACCCGAGCAACGACCGAAACACCCCTTACTCGGACGCAGAACTCGACAGACTGACGGACGACCGGATCGCCTTGCTGCTGGACACGCCGGCTTGGCGAAACCTCGTCGCGGATGTCGGCACCCAGCGAGCCAGAGAGCTCGTGAGATCTCGCCTGGCCGGTCGAGACCCGAACAGCTTGGCCAACTGGCAGCCGATCGGCCCCGGGCACTGATCTGAGTTCAGCGGTGCTGCCTGGCCAACCCCGCGATGGCGAGACCGACAGGGCTCGATCCCACGAGCTGCCATCGGCAGGTGGCCAGTGGAGCTGCTGGATCTGCCGAATGAGAGTGTCTACTCCTGAAGGTACTTTACCCGTCGAGAGAGCTGAGTGACCCTCACGGGAAGGTCAACTCATCAGGTTTATCGAGGGAAGCGTCTCAAGCTCGCCGAAAGCCGACAGTCGGCATACGTACCGATTTGCCCCCTGAGCTGTCATTTTACTTCAGTGATAACGAGTCTGCTTCAGTATTCGGAACCGACATGCGATCACGCTTCTACACGGGCAATCGAAATGTCGCTTTCAATCCGCCGTTTGGGCGATTATCCAGCACGACATCGCCGCCATGGCTGCGAGCGACGGAGCGAGCCACCGTTAAGCCAAGGCCATAGCCACCCGTGTCCCTGCTACGCGCGTCGTCCAGGCGTTGAAATGGCTCGAAAACGGCGTCGAGCTTCTCGGGCGGAATGCCCGGACCTGGATCGATGATTTCGGTGAACGCTTCCCGTTCGTTCCTACGCAACCTGATCTCGGCGGAGCCACCGTAGCGAACCGCGTTGCTGACGAGGTTAGACAGGGCTCGTTTCAGGGCAAGGTGACGCCCTTTGACGACGAGAGAACGCGGAAGTTCGGCGTAGACTTGATGCCCGGCATCCTGAGCGTCGTCCGCGATCGTTTGCAGGATTGCAGCTATATCGACCGGCTCTAGTGGCTCGGCATCGGTTCCTTCTTTTAAGAAGCCGAGCACCGCGTCGATCATCTTTTCCATTTCATCAAGATCGCGATCGATCGACGCTTTCAGGATCTCGTCACCGATACCGTTCGCCCGCAGACGAAGGCGGGTCAGGGGCGTACGCAGGTCGTGACTAATGGCAGCAAGCATTTGCGTGCGGTCTGCCACCAGCCGGTTGATGCGACGATGCAAATCATTGATGGCCGCTGCGACGGTGCGCACCTCCCGCGTGCCAGTCTCTGCAACGAGCCGACCGTCATCTCCGGCAAGAAAAAGGTTTCCAGCCTCCTGCGCGAGGCGGTTTAGCGGGCGCGTCAGCCATTGGCTGAGTAGTGCCGCCACGACAAAAATCCCTAGCGTAGTCACAAGCAACGATATGAGAAAACTGGGGGAAGAAACCTGTGTCGGCTGCACCTGTGCAAGCGTGAGGTTGAGCCAACTGCCGTCCTCCAGCCCGACAGAAATGAGCGTGGTGTGATCCTCATCGTTACCAAGCGCTTGCGAAGCGCTGGACGTTCCGAAGATCAAGCCTCGTCCGTCAAGTTCAGGAACTCTTTCCAATAAGTATGTGCGAAGCGTCTGCGCGGCATCGCCAAGCCTGCCGCCTGCGGTCGAGAGAGGCTCCACGCTCCAGTGCAACTCCAAAGGACCACCGGAGAGGCTGTGCGCCGTTGCGTCTCTATTCTCGGGCGTCACCGCCGTAATCGTTTCGGCAAGAACAAGCAGACGTTCACCGACGCGGTGGGCATTCGACTGCATCAGCTCCCGCTCGCTTGCAACCTGATAGAGGTACTGAGCGAAAAAAAGTATCGATCCGAGGCCGACAACGAGCACAAGAACGGTTCTGCCGGCAATCGTGTCGGTGAGCTTCATCAACGCCGAACCTCGCCCACGAACATGTAGCCAGCGCCTCGAACGGTCTTGATCAGACCGTCGTCGCGCTCGCTCGTATCGAGCTTCCGCCTGAGACGGCTGACCTGGACGTCGACGCTCCTGTCGAAACCGCCCTCGGATTTCTTGCGCGTAACCTCGATCAGATAGTCGCGGTCAAGAACGCGGTTTGGAGCTTCGAGAAAGGCCAGCAGGAGATCGTATTCACCGGCCGAGAGGTCGATGATGACGCCATCGGGGTTGCGCAATTCGCGACGCAACGTGTCGAGACGCCAATCGTCGAAGACGAGATTGCGGCTCTCCGCACGCCGTGGCATTTCGCCCGGCATCCGGGCTCGGCGGATGAGAGCCTTAACCCGGGCGAGCAGTTCGTTGGGGCTGAAGGGCTTTGCGACATAGTCGTCGGCACCGAGTTCCAAGCCGACCACGCGATCCGTCTCGGAACCCTTTGCCGTCAGCATCAGGATCGGAACGGTCGAGGAAGCTCGCAGTTCGCGGCAGATATCGAGCCCGCTCTTGCCGGGAAGCATCACATCCAGAACCAGAAGGTCGACATCGGCCGTTTCGAGATGTCGTTCCACGTCCCGGCCATCGCTGACCGGCGTGACGCGGTAGCCGTTCTCGCGCAGTAGCGCGGCCAGGAGACGTCGCAGTTCCGCATCGTCGTCACATAAAAGGATGTGACCGTCAGGCGGCAATGAGGGCGCGCCGCTTCCAGCATCGCCCTCTACCGCATTTTGACGTTTGGATGTGTCTGCCATGGATGGCAGTTTATCACTTCAACGGCGTCAGTCGCGCCTGAAAGCTCTCTCCACCGACGCCGTCGGTCTTGACGATAACCTTCATACCTTTCGCCGCCTCGAAGTCGCCGCTCGCCTTCATCGTGTTTTTGCCGGCCGGAGCGAATGTCACCTTGTGCGTCTTGCCGCCGACGAGCACGCTGGCGTCCGCCTTGCCGCCTGCCGTATCGACAGGCTTTTCGGCGCTGTCGGTGACGAACAGCGTCAGTTCGTTGCCGGCTGCAACGAGTTCCCAGTGCTGGGCTCCACCCCCGGCGTCGATGATATGGCCGCCGTTTGGTCCCTGAATGAACTTGCTGTCCGAGTGCGCGAGAACCGGGATGGCGATTGCCAGAAGCACAGCAACGATGAATGTTCTGATCATGATTGATCTCCTTATTCGAGTAGGATGGTGGAAGTCAGTAGGCCGCCTCAGAGGCTGGGAGGCTATCTAGAACCTCCCGCTCTTCGATGAGCCGCTTCAGCGGTTTTTCGCCGTAGCGCAGGAAAAGGACTGGCGTCAGCACGGTATCGAGCAGTGTAGAACTGATAAGGCCGCCGAAGATCGTGATTGCGACGGGGTGAAGAATCTCCTTTCCGGGTGCGTCGGCACCGATCATGAGAGGAATGAGGGCAAGGCCGGCTGAGAGCGCCGTCATCAAAACGGGCACGAGACGTTCGAGGCAGCCGCGCACGACCATGTCGCGGCCGAAGGTCTCACCCTCAAGCATCACAAGATTGATGTAGTGGCTGATCTTGAGGATGCCGTTTCGGGCTGAGATGCCTGCGAGCGTGATGAAGCCGATCATTGTCGCGACCGAAAGCGACAGGTCGGCAAGCCATAGGGCGATCACGCTGCCGATCAGCGCGAGGGGGATGTTACCCATGATAATAAGCGCCAGCACGGCTGAGCGGTATCGGCTGTAGAGCACGACGAAGATGCCGAACAGCGATATGAGCGACAGCAGCGCAATCGTGCGGGTTGCGTCTTCCTGGGCCTGGAACGTACCTTCGAGCGACGTGAAATAGCCTTCAGGCAGATCGAGATCATTCAGCATGGCCCGTAAGTCCGCAACAATTCGGCTCATGTCGGAGCCATCGGAGTTGGCGAGCACATACGTGCGACGCTTGGTGTTCTCGCGAGAAATCTGGTTCGGCCCGTCCGTTTCGACGATTTCAGCGAATGTCGAGAGTGGTAGTGGACCGGAGGGCGTATCGATCTTGAGGTTCCTGAGCCCCTCTGTCGTGCGGTCACGATCGAGCACGCGCAGCACGACGTCATAGCGGCGGTTGCCCTCCACGATCTGCGAGACGACGCTGCCGTTGATGAGGGTGGCGAGAGCTTCGGTAACGGCGGCAGGCGTGATCCCGTGGGAATAGGCCTGTTCGTAGTTCACCGACACCTGCACCTGCGGAATGCGCACCTGGCGCTCAACTGAAACGTCAACGAGGCCGGGTATTTCCTGCATCCGCGTTTTCAGCTGTTCGGCAATCCCGCTCAGCGTGTCGAGGTCCTCGCCGAAAACTTTCAGTGCAATCTGTGCCCGGATGCCCGACAGCATGTGGTCGAGCCGGTGCGAGATCGGTTGTCCAACATTTACACTCGCCGGCAGTACCGCAAGGCGAGCGCGGATATCGTCGATGATTTCCTCGCGCCCGCGTTCTGACGCCTTCAGGTCGACATCGATTTCAGCGGAATGCACGCCCTCGGCGTGCTCGTCGAGTTCCGCCCGGCCAGTGCGCCGCCCGACCGTCAAGACTTCGCCAACCTGAAGGATGAGCTGCTCGGCAATGAGGCCTACCCGGTGCGATTCGGCAAGCGAGATCCCGGGCCGGAACAGCATCGAGATCGTGAGCGTGCCTTCGTTGAACGCAGGCAGGAACGCGCGCGGTAGATTGGTCGCCGAGATCGCAGCGGCCACTACGGCCGTGGCGGCTGCAGCCATCAGAAATCCCTGCTTGCGGAACGCCCAGCCGAGAAGCCGGCGGTTGCCCGACTTGAGGAATCGAACGAGGAAGCCGTCGCCGTGCGCCATTGCTCCGGATTTGGGCAGAAGGTAGTAGCACAACACCGGCGTTACGGTGATCGAAGTGACGAGGCTCGCGAGGATGGAGACGATGTAGGCAACGCCGAGCGGCGCGAACAGCCGGCCCTCGATCCCCGTCAGCGCAAACAACGGCACGAAAACCAGGATGATAATCGCGGTCGCATAGATGATGCCGGAGCGCACCTCCTGGGAAGCGCGCGCGATCACGCGGAGCACGGGATCGGGCACGGCCTTCTGTGCGTTCTCGCGCAGTCTGCGGAAAACGTTCTCGACATCGACCACCGCATCGTCGACAAGTTCGCCGATCGCGATGGCAAGGCCGCCAAGCGTCATGGTGTTGATCGACATTCCGAAAAACTGGAACACGATAACGGTGATGAGGATCGAGATCGGTATCGCGGTGAGGGATATGAAAGTCGTGCGCCAATTGAGAAGAAATGCAAACAGCACGACCGCCACGACGACCATGGCCTCGACGAGAACGGTTTGCACGTTCTTGACCGACGCCTTGATGAAATCGGCCTGCTGGAACAGCACATTGATTTCGACATCCTTCGGCAGAACGCGGCGCAGGTCGGCAAGCGCCCCCTCGATGTCTTCCGTCAGGCGCAGGCTGTCGGATGACGGCTGCTTTTGTACCGATAGGATCACCGCCGGCTGTCCCATGTAGCCCGCATCCCCGCGCTTGACCTTCGCGGCATAGTCGACTTCGGCCACCTGTCGCAGACGGATCGGAACGCCTTCGCGATAGGCGACGGGCAGGTTTCGCAGGTCTTCGAGTTTCGTGGTCCGACCAAGGTTGCGGATCAGGTATTCGCGCGCGTGCTGGTCGACGAAGCCGCCTGCCGAGTTGGTGCCGAATTTGGCGATCGCGGCTTCGACGTCGGCGCGGTCGGTGCCGAGAAGGCTCATCTGCGCCGTGTCAAGCGAGATGCGGTATTGGCGCACTTCCCCGCCGATAGGGATCACTTGCGCAACACCCGGAATGGTCAGGAGGCGCGGCCGCAGCACCCAGTCTGCGAGTTCCCGCGTCTCCATCGCCGATTGCGATTTGCTTGCCACCGCGATGAGCATGATCTCGCCCATGATCGAGGTGACGGGCGCCATCTGCGGAACGACATCGTCGGGCAGCTGCTCGCGTACGATATTGAACCGCTCGCTGATCTGCTGACGGTTGAGGTAGATGTCGGTGCCCCAGTCGAATTCGACGTAGACGATCGAAAGACCGGCTCCCGAGACCGAGCGGACGCGCGACACGCCCGCCATTCCGTTCATGGCCGTCTCGATGGGAAACGTGACGAGTGTCTCGACCTCTTCGGGGGCAAGACCGTGCGCTTCTGTCATCAGAGTGACGGTCGGCTTGTTTAGATCCGGAAACACATCGACAGGCAGCGTGCGCAAGGTGAGCGCGCCGTAGGCGACGAGCACCCCCGCGAGCGCGAGGACAAAGAGCCTGTTTCGCAGGCTTCCGGTGACCAGGAGATTGAACATCTTCGGCTGCCCCTACCGGATCTGATTGAGCAGCGTCACGCCGTCGACGACAATGCGCTGCTCCGTCTTGATTCCGGCTGTGATGACCACCCTCTCACCATCGAACGGTTCGAACTTGACAATATACGGCTCGAAGCGTTCCGGCTGCGACTTGACCCAGACAATCGGCAGCCCTGTCGGTCCGCGCACAACGGCTGAGGAGGGGAGCACGAAACCCTCCACCTCGTCCTGCGACTGCAGGATCACGCGTGCGGTCATGCCTACGGCAAGATCTTCGTCGGGCGTATCGACCCTGAAGTTCAGGATTGCAGAGTGATGGCGCAATGCCAGACCGCGACCAACGTATTTGAGATCGAGCCGGTGATGATCGTGAACGGTCGCGACGGCGGAGGCTATATTGCTTGCATCCTCTGGGTGTTGGGCGACCGCTTCGATCCAGAATTCGGATGGGTCGATGATCTCAAACAGCACATCGCGGGTTTCAACGACCTGCCCCGCAACCACATTGGCTGTCGAAACGACGCCGCTAATCGGGGCAATAAGTGGGACAATGGCTGAAGTGCTGGGAAGCAGCTGCTCGCGCTTCTTGATGAGCGATTCAAGTTCGCCCGCCACCTCGTCCTCGCGAACCTTCGGAACGGAACCGGGCCGTTCGCGATAGCGCGACAGAATCGTCCTGTTCTTGACGATCAGTGCTTCCGTCTCCGCGATCTGACTGACGATGTTTGCCCGGTCGGATTCCTCGATGTAGGTCTCGACGAAGCCGAGCACATCGCCTTTTTTAACCGACATGCCGACAAAGGGCACCTTGGACGCGGCACTCTCAGAGACCTGGAACCGGCCCGGCCGGTCGGACTGCACGCGGCCAAGGTTCTGCGGGCCGGCGATGACGCGCCCGGTCATCTCCATGGCGCGCGCAGCCTTGGACTGCACGGCAACCTTGGTGCGGATCGATAGAAGATGTTGCGTCGCCTTTGGCACGAATACAGTCGCATCGGGCATCCGCTGCGGCTGGTCGGTCGCCATCGTCGAAGGGATCGACATTTGCTTCAACGCCTCTTGGGCTGCGTTGGCGGGACCCGGAGAGGCGAGGACAAACGCGCTCGCTGCCGCCGCGAAGATGAAGATCCCGGCGGAGCGGCGCAACGGCGTCACGTCACTGACGTTGGCGTCTGCGGGCGAATCCGATCCACGCGTTTGGCCTTCTTTGCTGTTTGCGGTGACGATTGCCGCGGAGGGACTGCCTCGCCCAGCCATCAGGAGCAGCGTCAAGAGAACCCCAGCAACGAAACTGCCGCCAAGGGCCCACAGCAATTTCTGGTCTGCCAAAAGGACGGCGTACCATTGCGACGAAGCGGGGGAGGCATCCGACTGGCGCGCACCTTCGAGGCTCTCTGGCACCTCGAGCCGACCCGTCAGCAGGTCTTCCATTCCGCCTGCAAAAGTGAGCGCAAAGATGAGGTCGTTTGCACCAGGCATTGTGACCCAGGGGGCTTCGACAATGAATACGCCCACCCCGTCTGGCTTGGCCTCGACGCTGCCGCCGTCGCCGGAAACAGTCATCTTCGCACCGGCGATGGGCTCGTTGGACGCGAACTCGTGCAGGAAGACCGTGAGCGACTGAGACCCCGAGACGACGCCGACAAGTTCAAGTTGCGGCGTGACAGCTATGATTCGGGGCGCCACCGGCAGGTTGAGCGGCGGCGGCTTGTCGTGGTCGTGCCCCTCGTGGGCCAGGACAGGTATCCCTGCGCCTGCCGCCAGCAGCGCGGCGAGCGCAAGAACGATCAGCTTCGCGACTTGGGTCATTTGTATCCAGTGATGGTTCGCTGCCCTCTTCGATACGGGCAATCTGAACGAGGCGCGTTGCAGCAGGATTGCGCGATTGTTTCACTGTGTAACAAGTGCTCAGGAGCAGGCTCGTCAAACTTTGTCCAAGCTACAGCCGAAATCGAAGGGAGACTGCAATCCGGCAGTGTCAAACAAGAATTTCCGCTTGGCTCCTGAAGGCAGACAGACCTGACGAACCGGCTCACGTCTCCTCGTGTGAAGGGTCTCAGATGACGGCCCTGTCCGTCGTCGAATGCTTTGAGACAGTTTGCGGCGTGAACTAGCGGAGTGTTGGGCTCATCAGGCTTCGTTTCTAAGCTGCTTTCGATTGGTGCTGCAATCGTCGTTTCTGGATGGTGTCGCGTTTGATCCTTTCTCG
>JAHJSN010000155.1 GCA_018830445.1 Alphaproteobacteria bacterium
ACGTCACGGCAGGACCGGAGCCTTCCGGATCGGAGGCGTTGTACCGTCGCCTCAATCGCGTATCATGAACCGCCGTATGCGGAACCGCACGTACGGTGGTGTGGGAGGACGGCGGGAGCAATCCCGCCTCCTACCCGATCCGGGGGTGGCTTTGCCGTCAGGTGGGATCGCGCTGACCGAAGCGTTTCTCGATGTAGTCTTCGACAATCGCCTTGAAGTCGCCGGCGATGGCCGGCCCGCGCAACGTCATTGCCTTCCTGCCGTCGATGAAGACCGGAGCGGCAGGCGACTCACCGGTGCCGGGCAGCGAGATACCGATGTCGGCGTGCTTGCTTTCTCCGGGGCCGTTGACGATGCAGCCCATGACCGCAAGGTTGAGAGTTTCGACACCGGGGTAGCGGGATTTCCATTCGGGCATGCGGTCGCGGATCATGTGCTGGATATCGCGGGCGAGTTCCTGGAACACCGTCGAGGTGGTGCGCCCGCAGCCGGGGCAGGCGGCGACGACGGGTACGAACGAGCGCAATCCCATCGTCTGAAGGAGTTCCTGGGCGGTCCGCACTTCCACGGTGCGGTCGCCGCCGGGTTCGGGAGTGAGCGAAAAGCGGATGGTGTCGCCGATGCCTTGCTGCAGAAGAATGCCCATGGCAGCCGATGAAGCAACGATGCCCTTGGAGCCCATGCCGGCTTCGGTCAACCCAAGGTGGAGGGCGTAATCGCAGCGCCTCGCCAGTTCGGCATAGACGGCAATCAGATCCTGGATCGATGAAACCTTGGCGGAAATGATGATCTTGTCGGCGCCAAGTCCCAGTTCCTCAGCGCGCTGGGCGGAGTGAATGCCGGATTGCACCATGGCTTCGTGCATGACGGCGCGGGCGTCCTTGGGTCTGGGCGCCTTGGCATTCTCGTCCATCAGGCGGGTCAAGAGTTCCTGGTCGAGGGAGCCCCAATTCACGCCGATGCGCACCGGCTTGGCATATTCAATCGCCAGTTCGATAATTGCCGAGAACTGGCGGTCCTTCTTGTCCTTGAAGCCGACGTTGCCGGGGTTGATGCGGTACTTGGCGAGGGCTTCGGCGCAGGCCGGATTTTCGGCAAGCAGCGTGTGGCCGATGTAATGGAAATCACCGACAAGCGGCACGTTGAAGCCCATCGCGGCGAGTCGATCGCGGATGACCGGCACGGCCTTGGCGGCTTCGTCGCGGTCCACCGTGATGCGGACCAGTTCGGAGCCGGCGCGCGCGAGTGCCGCGACCTGCGCGACGGTCGCGGCGATGTCGGCGGTGTCGGTGTTGGTCATCGACTGCACGACGACGGGTGCGTTGCCGCCGACAATCACGCCGCCGACGTCGACTGCGACAGACTTGCGGCGCGGGGCGATGAGGTCGGTAGCGGGGGTTGTCATCTTCGAACTTTCGGATGGCATCAGGTCCCGGCGCGCCGGAACCTGAATGCGTGTATGCGCGCCTGTTCCGCTCAACCCTTCGCGGGTTCCAGCAACCGGCGGGCGATGACTTGCGCCTGGATCTCGGCGGCGCCTTCGAAGATATTCAGGATACGCGCATCGCACAGAACACGCGACACCGGATATTCGAGAGCGAAACCGTTGCCGCCGTGGATCTGAAGAGCGTTGTCGGCTGCCGCCCAGGCAACGCGCGCGCCCAACAACTTTGCCATGCCGGCTTCCAGGTCGCAGCGGTGACCCTGGTCCTTTTCGCGGGCGGCGAAATAGGTGAGCTGGCGGGCGATCATGACTTCGGTCGCCATCATGACAATCTTGTCGGCGACGCGCGGGAATTCGTAGATCGGCTTGCCGAACTGGATGCGGTCGAGGGCGTAGCTCAAGGCGAGGTCCATCGCGCACTGGGCAACACCGACGGCGCGTGCGGCGGTCTGGATGCGGGCGCCTTCGAAGGTGTTCATCAGCTGCTTGAAGCCCTGGCCCTCGGCGCCACCGAGAAGGTTTTGCTCCGGCACCGCGAAAGCGTCGAAGGAGATGTCGTATTCCTTCATGCCGCGATAGCCGAGCACTTCGATCTCGCCGCCGGTCATGCCGGCGGCGGGGAAGGGGTTTGCATCATCGCCGCGGGGCTTCTCGACGAGCAGCATGGAAAGGCCGCGGTAGCCTTTTTCGTCAGGGTTGGTGCGGACCAGCAGCGTCATCAGGTCGGCGCGGACGGGGTGCGTGATCCAGGTCTTCTGGCCGGTGACCTTGTAGGTGTCACCGTCCTTGACGGCGCGGGTCTTCAGGGAGGCCAGATCGGAGCCGACGTTGGGCTCGGTGAAAACGGCGGTGGGCAGCATTTCTCCGGTTGCGATCCTGGGAAGGAACGTCTGTTTCTGCTCCTCGGTGCCGTTGTGGAGGATCAGTTCGCCGGCGATTTCGGAGCGGGTGCCAAGCGAACCGACGCCGATATAGCCGCGCGAGAGTTCCTCGGAGACGACGCACATGGCTTCCTTGCCGAGCCCGAGACCGCCGAGTTCTTCGGGGATGGTCAGGCCGAATACGCCCAGTTCGGAAACTTTCTCGATGATCTCCATCGGGATGTAGTCGTTGGCCAGGTGCCATTCGTGGGCATGCGGGACCACTTCTGCCAGGGAGAAGCGGCGCATCTGTTCGTGGATCTCGGCGTACATTTCATCGAGGCCGGAATCGCCATAGGTGGTGGCGCCCTGAGCGTCTGAAATGAGTGTGGCAAGGCGGACCCTGATTGCCGGCGCCGAGCCGCTTGTGACGAGGTCTTCGGTGGCGTCCTCGAAGGCGCGTACTTGGGAGCGGGGGATGCCCAGTTCGGCGGGGCGGATCATTTCCAGCTGGCTCATCGGAATACCGCCGGCGATCTGGCTCAGATATTCGGCGAACCCGACGCGGGTGAGGAGTTCTTCCATTTCGCCGAAGCGGCCGTCTTCGCGGAGCTTTTCTGCCCAGGCGTGCATCTGGCGCAGGCCCTCGGCGGTGGTTGCCAGCCACGCGAGGCCGTGGGTTGCGTGCTGAACCGAATCAGAATCGCCGCCGGCTTTCTCGACGATGCCGCGTACACCCGATTTGGCGAGTTCAAGCATTTTCGCAGCGGCCTCGAGGGAGGCTTTGGCTCGGTCCATGAACTCGGCCGGTTCAGCGAGGACGGCATTCTCTTTAACAGCTTCGGCGGTGCTCATGCGGTGTCGTCCTTCCGTTCATGCGGCGCTCAGGGCGGCATAGTTGTTAGGTTTAGGTCTGAAAATTTGACCTGTCTGGAGCTCCCGGGGCTTAGGTCCCGTACGGTGTGGCCGGATATTGTCGGGCCGCAGGATAGCGAGGCAAGCCGGTCTGGCAATGCGTCTTTTCGCGAAGCAGCACAATTTTGCGCAACTGCGAACAGGCTTAACGGCCGCGCAAGGCGTCGAGGAAGCGGTCGATGGGCGATCGTTCGGCCGGGTTGGTTTCGGATTGAGGTTCGGGTGCCGATTGCAGGCGTTGGTTGTGCAGTTGCGATGGACCTTGGTTGCCTTTTGCCGCGGGCGTGCGGGGGCGTGCAGTGACGATTTCGACCGTGGCTTCGCTGACGTTGCCAAGGTATGCGGCGTGTTCGTCATCGAATTCGCCGGGCGAAGCGCCGGCATCGAATGGACCTGTCCCCAGCGGATCTGGCTGGTCGGCGCTCCCGGTGCTGTCCGGCTCAAAAATGGATTTGCTGGCGAGTTGCGAGTCGCGGCGGGGGGTGATGATGACTTCGGCTTCTTCGGGAACGAACTCGTTGACATCGGGGGGCGTGGCGGGTTCGGGGCGCGCCGCATGCGTTGGGTCAGCCCGATTGACGCGTGGCCCGGCAGCATGGCTTGGGGGAGCCAGTCCCGTTTCCGGTATCGCAGGATCAATGCGAGCGGAGCGCTTGGGCTTGACAGGCGGCAGCGGTACAACGCGGAAGGGGGCAGGTGAACTGGCCGGCTTCTGCGGCTCGCCTTGTTCGGCTTTGGTGATCGCGCTGTCGCGGGGTGGCTGTTCTGCCGGCGGCTGTCGGGATGCGGCGGTTTCAACAGGCTCACGATCAGGCGGCGGATCAGTATGTTCGGCTGGTTTGAGAGCGGCGGCTGGTTGAGGGGGCTCAGGTCGCGCAGCTGCGGGAGCGGGGAGGTCAGATGAACCGGCGACCCTTGCAGACTTGTCGACCGGTGGCCGGGCCAGTGCGGCGAAGGCTCTTGAGTTCTTTTGCAGCGGCGGGGCTGGATAGGGAACGATCCATCGAGGAGAGCGGTGGTGGCGATTGAATGAAGCTTTCGTCGCGGCTCCGCTCGAAAGCATGGCGGCCTGCTCGACCCAGCACTCGCGTGCAATCCGTTGGCCGAGTGCAAAGTCGGCGCTCAAGGTTTCGATGTCGCCGGCGTTGAATGCGGCGATCTCGGAAAAGTAGCGGATACCCAGATCTTGCAGCCGACGGGCGACTGGCTCGGGCAGATCCTCGATCAAACACAGCTCATCGGGTGGCGCTGGTTCGGTTTGCGCTTGGGTCGTGTCTGCGGAATCGGTGACGGATTCGGCATGCGATGCGTCGGCGCCAGCCGGAGCGTCCTCGGCGCCAGCCGGAGCGTCCTCGGCGGGAGCCGCAAGGTCGGCGGATGGCGGTTCCTCTTCAGTCAGGTCTAACGGCAGCGCTGAAATCTCGGCAGAGGGAACCGTATTTCCAAATGCCGCAATGAGAGCGGTTACGGGCGAGTACTCCTGCGCCACGGTAATTTCCGGCGCGGTATCATGTGCCGGTTCGGTCCCGTTCGCAGCAGGTTCGGGAAGCATGGTTGAAGGTGACGGCAGGACTTCATGCGGCGGTTCGCTGGCCGGATTCGTTTCAGCCGGCGGTGTGCGAATTGGATTTTCGACCGGCGCTCTTTGGATGCCTTCACCGAGCCTTCGTAAAGCTGCTGCGATCCGTGCAGTCAAAATCTCAGGTGGCAGCAGGTGAACGGCATGCTGTCGGCCTGGAGCCGGGGCTGCCGGCAACCCCGCCAACTGGGAAGGGGGTTTTTCCAAGTACACTGGGTCGTAGGGCAGCATGCGCGTGCGGGCGCGAATGGCTGCGGCTGCGGCAGACACCAGCGAGGCGATGCTGCGCTGGGAAGGCTGCGAGGGTGACGTTGCCTTTGCTGCGATAGACGGAGCGATACCACTCTTTTGACCCGGCACGTTTCGATGATGCGGCTGAGCCAGGCGGGCGGCCTGTTCGATCCATGCTTGCTTGTAGATTTTGGTCCCGAGTTTGAGAGCGGCACTCAGACTGCGCACGTCGCGAGCCGACCAATCGGCGATCTGGTCGAAGTGCGTAATGCCGATCCGAAGCAGCTTGTCGGCGAGTGGACCATCGATCCCCCTGATGCGCGTCAAGTCATCGGGTTGGCGTTCACTGTGGGGCTGCATCGTACGCGGACGGCTGTCGGGGGGCGATTTGTGGATCGTCACCCTTGCGTCGGCCGTTCGGGTTTCCGCAGTCGATTTCAGTGCAGTTGACGGGCGGCCTGTGGCGGAGCCGGTTTCGACTGCATCACCGGAATTTGAGCGGGTATCCGCCATCTATCGTCTGCTCCAAAGCGCAGGAGACGATCCTGCGTTCGTCTTTCATGGCCGTTATCGAGTTGCGTTCAAGCGGTCCGGCTCCGACAGTTGCTTCCCAGGCGTCAGCGTGGTTCTTTGTTTGTGTTCTGGATTCACAGACGCTGCTCCACTTGGCACCGGTGCAAGCGTCTGATCCAGAACACTCGTGTTCCGACTCTGACGCCTGTTTCCCAGGCGTCAGCCCGGAACCCGAGCGTGGTTCTTTGTTTGTGTTCTGGATTCACAGACGCTGTTCCACTTGGCACCGGGGCAAGCTTCTGATCCAGAACACTCGTGTTCCGACTCTGACGCCTGTTTCCCAGGCGTAAGCCCGGAACCCGAGTTTGGTTCTTTGTTTGTGTTCTGGATTCACAGACGCTGTTCCACTTGGCACCGGTGCAAGCTTCTGATCCAGAACACTCGTGTTCCGACTCTGACGCCTGTTTCCCAGGCGTCAGCCCGGAACCCGAGTTTGGTTCTTTGTTTGTGTTCTGGATTCACAGACGCTGCTCCACTTGGCACCGGGGCAAGCGTCTGATCCAGAACACTGGCATCGGTATCTTATCGCTTTATATCCAATCATTTAAGGGCTTTACAGTCCATAACGCAGTGCGCCGCATTGTAGTGTTTTGCCGGGTTTGGTAACGCTTGGGCGGGAACTGTGGCTGATGCGCCCGGTTATTGAGGATGTGTTGCCCTTCATGCGTGGACGGAGCAAACACTTGCATGCGGGCCAAGCCGGCCTCGCCATCAATCGAAAGCTTTGGAATGACGGCAGAACGAAGCGAAGTCCTCAAAGCGGTCTACCGGCTTTACGAGCATTCCGGGTTTTCGCTGGCTGGCGCGGTGGCCTACTCGTTCATCATTTCGATTTTTCCGTTCTGCATCTTCCTTGCCGGACTGGCGGGTCTCATCGGTACTCCCGAGCTTGCACAGAACGCGGTGACGCATCTGTTCGACATCCTGCCCAAGGATGTTGCCAGTGTGCTTGCACCGCAAATCGTATCGATCATGAGCAATACACGCATCGACCTGCTTACGGTCGGCGGCGGGATCGCGCTGTTCTTCGCGACGAGCGCGATCGAGACACTTCGCGCGGCGCTTAACGGAGCTTACCGCGAGCACGAAACGCTGATGTACCCGCTGGTGCTTATGCGGTCGATGCTGTTCGTGCTGATAAGCGCGTTGTCGATGCTGGTTTTGACATGGGCGATCATTGTCGGCCCGGGGATCGCTGCAAAGTTCGAACCGTCGTGGCTGAAGAATGTGCTCGATTCGACCTGGATGGCTTTCTCGTTCCGATACCTGCTCGCCGCCGGCGTCATCGGAACGCAACTTCTGGCGCTGCATCTCTGGCTAGCGGCGGGTGACCGCACTTTGCGCGACGTGTTGCCCGGCGTGGCGCTGTCGACGTTTCTCTGGGTTATGGTTGCGGGCCTTTACTCATACTATCTCGAATTCAGCGACTACAGCCGGTTCTACGCAGGGCTGTCGCAGCTCATGGTGGCGCTGATCTTTTTCCAGGTCACGGCGGTCATCATCATTCTCGGCGCCGAACTCAATCGCGGCCTTATCGAATTGAAAAAATACCGGATGGATAACGAGCGGCGGGAGGTCAAGGACGAGCTTGTCCACTCGCGGCGCACGGTCTAACGGGGCACGGTTCAGCGACGGTAGTTCAGCGACGGCTGGGCGACAGCAACAGTGCGAAGGGTTCGTCGACGGTGCGGCGCAAGGCTGAGCTGTATTCATTATAGGCCGAATGCCCTTTGGCGATGCGTCCGAAGTGGACCTTCTTCGATTTCTTGATCGGGATGAGCGCTACCGGTGTCGAAACCGGTGTGAGCTGGGCGCCGCGTCCGGCCTGCAAGGTCGTCAATATGCCGAGCATCTCGCCATTTATCAGTGGGCGGGAGACGACCACCAGCCGGAACTGACCGTGGCGGTTGGTGATGAGATAGATGTGACCGGATTGATGCGGGATCGAGACTTGTCCCCATTGCGTGAAGGCATGGTCCATGCGTTCGGATTCGCGAAAGGTGAGGCTTGAGGTGCCTTCGTCCCAGGAGATCTCGGTGCGATAGGCGTAGACTGCGGAACTATCCCCGAACGAGGGCCGTAGCGTGAGATAGGAGCCTTCGATCCAGGTGACGGCGGGACGGGCATAGGAGCCGAGATTTTCAGGCGCCAGCGACGTGATGGTTTCGGCCATTGCCGCGCCATTGCCGTTCGGGCGGTCGCGGAGGCTCAATCCGAGCGCCTCTTCGAGGCGGACAAGCGTAGCGATCGTGAACGGGCGCCGGCCGGACAAGGCTTTTTCCAGTGTCGACAGGCTGATGCGCGCGTCGACGGCGAGTTGCTGGCGGGTTATACGACGCCGGGCGATTTCCTCCCTGACCCTCAAGGCGATGGAGAGGCTGGCGCCGTTGGATACCTGGGGGTCGCTCGACATCATAACTTGCTCATTGTTTCAGCGCGGGATCGGTGGTGCGTACATTTCCGCACATTCTAGGCCGAGGCAAGGCAGCGGTAGGCGCGCAGGCCGGAAAAGCGTTCATAGGGTTACAGGTGGGATTGTACTCTTTGATGGGATTACTGCTGGAGCCGGGTTGCCGTGCATGGCCGGGGTTGCGCGCGGCGTCAGTCAGCCGGTCCGGTCTTCGATCACAAAGGCGGAACGATAATTCAGTAGCGATAGTGAGCCGTCCACCAATGAACCGTCAGTTCGCCGCAGGCGGCGGGTTCATGGCCTGGAGCACGTCGATGGTCATTTTCCAACGCTTGTGCTTTTCGCGCTCCTTTACCCAGTAAGCCTTCAAAGCGTCACCGGTGAGCAGTTCGCCGTCGAGGCTGTTCTTCTTGCGGTAGGCCTGCCATTCGGCGGAATTGAACAGGTTCTTGAACAGCTCCTGATAGAAATCCTTGGCGCTGCCGCTCATGGCCGGCGCACCGACGACGGAACGCTGCATGTAATAGTGGAACGACATCCCGGTCTCGTTGAGCGTCGGTATGCGGATATACTGCTGGAGACGTTCAGGCGTAATCGCGACGATCGGCTTGGTCAGTCCTTCGGCATAGAACTTGGCCTGCTCGGAGGGGTTGTTGACTGTCGAATCGCACTGCTTCTCGGCGAGTTCCTTGGCAACCGCGCCGCCGCCCTTCAAGGCCCTGTAGGTGATGTTGAGGCCGTACATCGAATTGAAGAATTCGGTCAGGAGGTTGTCTTCGGCGCCGGTTCCGGTGCCGGACATGACCCAATCCCTGCCCTTTGCCCGTGCGGCCTTGACGAAATCCTCGATGGTGTTGATGTCCTTGCGCTCGGAGTTGACCCACAGCAAAAAGACATCCTGCGCGAGGCGCGCAATCGGCGTGAAAGAGGAAATGTCGATCTTCAGTTCGGGTTTCTTCAGCGGGGTCGTATAGAAGCTGTTCAGCGTGAACAAGATTGCATGGTCGTCACCCCGGCGCCGTTGCAGTTCTGCAAGAGCGTCGCCGCCAGAGTTCCCGGGGATGTTCACGACCTCGAAAGGTACGTTGACGAGTGAACGATCGGTCATTGTCTTGACAAGGAAACGGACTGCTTTGTCGGCGCCACCACCCTGGCCTGCCATCACTATGAACGTGATTGGTTTGGTCGGCTGCCAAGCCGCAGCGGCCGGCGGCGACGCGAACAAAGTGGTCGCTATCGTGGTTGCCGCAATGAGCAACAGCGTCAAGGCGTCTCTGGTAGGCATATTAAACTCTTTCATCAGCCCGGTTCGCGTTTGTACCTGATTTTTCCGTCTGCCGTCTATTTGTAGGTTTGCTATCTTATTTCGCGGCCAATTCATGTCGAGAAAATGAAACACTCGCGATTCTGGAACCAAACCGGTCCAAGGTCCAATTCGGTGAATACCTGCAAGGTCGCTGTTGTGCCCCAGCACATCGAAGGATCTTATCCTGCGGCGCTACCGGCACAAACGCGAAGTTGACGCGAACCTCGACAAGAAATGTTGGTTAACGCTCAAAACCGTTCAAACCCGATTTCCGGTACGAACCCGGTCATTCGGCAAGAGTTGAGCTTTTTTGCGGCGGATTGGCCGGCTGCGCGTTGAGCGGGTGCGGCAGAAAGTTTTTCGCGCGGTCCGCCGGCATCGATGCGTCCGACACTCAAAGCGAGGATGCGACCGACGTAGCGCACTATCGCCGGTCGCTCGTTGATGATGGTCGTGAAGGTCAGCGCTTTGAAGTATGATAACAGGCGGTTAACCATAAGGCGGGTGTGTCAGCGGGTGCCTTGAATTGAGCATTGCAGCGTCGGCAGCGCGACAAACGGGGGGGAGATAGCGGCTATGAAGCTTGTTCGATTTGGTGCGCCGGGCGCGGAGAAGCCCGGAATTCTAGATGCATCCGGGCGGATTCGGGATGTCTCGGGTGATGCGCCGGACTATGCCGGCGGCGGAGTTTCTTCAGAAGCGCTGGCAAAGCTTGGTCAACTCGATCCGGAAAGCCTGCCGATTGTTCCTGATGGCGTGCGTATCGGCCCACCGGTCGGTAACGTGCGCAATTTCATCGCCATCGGCCTCAACTATGCCGACCATGCCGCGGAAGCAGGTTTGAGGATTCCGCGCGAACCGGTCATTTTCAACAAGCTTGGGAACTGCATCGTCGGGCCGAACGACAACGTGATGATGCCGCGCGACTGTCAGAAGCTCGACTACGAAGTCGAACTCGCGTTCGTGATCGGCAAGCGGACGCGCTACATTTCGCAAGACGAGGCGCTAACGCATATCGCCGGGTTCACGATCTGCAACGATATCTCGGAGCGGCATTTCCAGACCGAGCGCTCGGGACAATGGTGCAAGGGAAAGTGCGCCGAAACCTTCGGTCCGCTGGGGCCGTGGCTGGTCACGCCCGACGAACTCGACATCGACTCGCTTGGTTTATGGCTCGACGTCAACGGTGAGCGCCGCCAGACCGGTTCGACGTCGACGATGATCTTCAAGATCCCCTACATGCTCGCCTACGTCTCGCAGTTCATGGTGCTGGAGCCTGGCGACGTGGTGACGACGGGCACGCCGCCGGGAGTGGCGCTTGGGATGAAGGAGCCGAAATGGCTCGCGGCGGGAGACGTCATGCACCTGGGAATTGGCGGGCTTGGCGAACAAAAGCAGACGGTCGTGGCGTTCGAAGCCTGACATGCAACGCCCGCATTCAGCCGGGATACGGGCCGAGCGCGGGCGTCTTGGCGTCCAGGTTCAATATGACTGGCGCTGCTTGGCCTTGTGCTGCTGGTAGCGCATCGCCTTGCGGGTCTTGGCCCATTGTTCGGGATCCAGATTATCCGCTGCGAGCTTGCTGTCCTCTTCCAGCTTTTCGAGTTCCTGCAAGGCTTGCGGGGAGGCAGGTGCTTCGCCTGCGGCGAAGCTTGCGCGCGACTTCGACAGGATCGCAGCATTTTCCTGCAGCAGCTGGCGGGCTCCGTCAAGGTCGCCCTTATCGCGCAGGACAACGGCTTTCTCGGAACGCTCGGTTGCGATCTGGGTGGTGATTTCGCTCATGATCTCGTTGTCGCGGCTTGCGGACTGACGCTTCTTGTCGTCCGAAACCGCGGCGCTGACGCGTGCCTTCAGCTTGCGGCGCTCGCCGACCTGAAGGTCGAGGTAATCGGTTTCCACCGACGCGACGTCGACCTCGTCAATGGCCGCCGACTTTGAAGCGTCCAGTTCAACGATAAGGTAGCGTTCGTTGAGAGCGGTGAGCTGGTTCAGCTTGACCTTGATGTGACTGCCATCGATTTCGGCTTCGCGGCCAAGTACGCGGACCGGTTTGAAGCCTGCGCGAACCTCGACGGTGATTTCGATGTCCTGGGCGGCAATCGACAGGGCGTCACCAAATTCGGAATTGAAGATCTTTATGAGATCTTCAGGTGTTTCGGCGAATGCGTGGTTGCCGTCGCTGGCGAGTGCCAGGCGCTGCATGAGATCCTCGTTGTAGCCGAGGCCGAGGCCGATGGTCGTAACAGAGATGCCCTTGCCGCCAAGTTCCTGGCCTAGCTTGGCCAGTTCGGCGGGCGTCGATGGGCCGACGTTGGCAAGTCCGTCGGACATCAGAATCACACGGTTGATCTGGCGGTCGCGGTAATTCTTCTCGACCTGGCGGCCGCCTTCGGTGACGCCTGCAAACAGAGCCGTGCGGCCGTCGGCCTGCAAGCGGTCGATTGCGGCGGTGAAGCTATCGTGAGAGGTAAGGCGCCGAGCGGATTGAAGGACGTCGACGTTGTGGTTGTAGGCAACGAGGGCAACCAAGTCGTCGCGGCCAAGCCGCGATAGCGCCATGCGGGCGGCTTCCTTGGCGGCCTCGATGCGCGTGCCCTTCATCGAACCGGAACGGTCGAGCACCAGTCCGACGTTGAGGGGAGCGCGGTTCTCGCTGACCTGATGGGCGAGAGCCTTGAGGCTTAGGCGCAGGTAGACCTTGCCGCCGTCGGTGGGAATGACGGACTGGCCAAGGCCCGCGGTGACCTGCACTTCGGCGGCCTGGACTTTCGAGAAGCCGGCGAGGAAGAGGCCAAGGGCCAGCGCGAAAATGCTGAGCCCGAGTATCAGAGCGGCCGTCGTCGCGGCCGTGCGAAGGGGGCGGATTATTGACATTTGGGAACAACTCCTAGCGACCAATGATGGTGCGGAAGCTAGAAGCGTGGTGGGGCGGAATGGCGCAGGTGTTGTGGCGAAGGCGGGATCAATCGCGGCAAAACAATGTAAGGCAAGGGGCGTTGCGTCGAGGTCACAGTTTTATCACGTGGAAGGTCGGCCGATGTGGACTTGTGCGGAGGTGGCTGATCGGTGGCTGCAACGCGCCGGCAACAAAAAGGGGGGCTGTCCGCCCCCGCGTCTAGACGTTTCGAAATTCAGGCGCTGCCGGTCGAACCGGTGCGTGGATTGGGGAACTGGATGAGTTCACCATCTTCGTTGGTACCGCCCGTTTCGCGGAGCGCTGCGGCGGCGGCTTGCCATGTCTGCGGCTCGTTCACGTCGCTTGTCAGCAGTATGCCGCGGGCGGCGACCAGCTGTTCGAGCAGCGTTTGATCTTCCGGGCAATGCTCGTCTTCGACGGCCGACTTCTGGTCCATTGCCTCGATCAACTGGTTGAAGATGTCGAGCTTCGGCAGGAGGATCAGGATCGGGCAGAGTTCGGTCAGCTTCTCTTCGACCATGGATGCGATCGCGTTCTTTTCCTGGTCGCCGTTCAGGCCCCGGCGCAATTCCGAATAGGCCTTTGCGATCCTGTCGCGGGCGTCTTCCTCGTATTCGCGCAGAAGCGTTTTCAGATGCGCGTTGTCGAGGCTTTGTTCGTCGAGGGCCTTGCGCAGGCCGCTGACAGCCTTCTGCATCGAAGAGAAGGTCAGGAGGCCCTGGGCGTCGGTGTATTCGAGGCCGAGCGATCCCAGAAGCCGCTCGGCGAAGACGGTCGCGGTGTCCTCGTCGATGTCATGGGCGGGGACGCGCTCGGGCGAGGAACGTTTGGTATAATCGGGTAGCTCGTGGCGTGCCGCGTCGGCGGCTACCTGTCTGGGTTGGGCCGCCGAAAGCGCGCCGCCATCGCGCGCGCCAGGGGCCGAGCCGGCGAGCATCGGACGCGAATCCCGCCAGCTGCCGGTCGCCGGGTTGGCCGCTGAAATGCGAATGAGGGTCTTATAGAGGTCGCGGTGGATGTAGAAGCGGTCGGTTTCGCCCGGGCGGACGTCGCGCTTAACGAGACTGAGCACCGAACCGACGTTGAGCGCGCGCTTCACGATCGGTTTTTCATTTCCCTCGACCTCGTTGAACAGCACTTCGGAGGTATACTCGTTGTGCTCGTTGATCGGGTGCATGTTGTGCAGGACGATGGCCGCGTGATCGCCGACGTGGGGTTGCAGTGCGACGGTCAAATCGCGGGTCAACTCGGCAAGACGACGATGCTCGTCGTTGGCCTTGTAGTGGCGGTGCGAGGTGATCGAAAGGAATTCGAACAACTCGGGCCGAACGAGATAGCTGTTGCGGCGGCTGGTGTCCTCGGTTGCCGCGCCGATCGAGCAGGCGGCGTTGAGGACGTTCAGAACCGCGTGGTAATCGGGCGTCGCGGGATCGTCGAGCGTGACGCGCTGGGTAAACCCGTTCTGCGTTTCGATGGGACGCATGGAGGAGATCGCGGCGCGGGCGTTCTCATAGGGATGCGGCTGGAGAGCGTTCTCGATTACCGCTTCGAGCTGCTGGGCCGAGCGGGCGTGGCGGCGGGGCACGTCCTGGAGCGGCGAGCGCACGGCGTTGGCACCGAACAGCCCGGACATGAAGACAAGGGCGTCGATAGCGATGGCAATTGCCAGAGCCAGGTAGGCGAGGCGGTTGCCGTCGGAGAACGCGTTCCAGGTGACGACGAAGCGGTGAGCCTTGTCGTCGCGGTTCAGTTCGGCGAAGTTGATCTTGGTGCGAAGTTCGTCGGTATCCTTGCTCGGCAGGCCGGAGTCGGACAGGCACTTTCTTGCAAAGCCGAAGAGTGCATCGGTGGAGCTGTGCGGGGCGAGCTTGTCGCCGCCGGCGCAATTCGTCCTGAAAACTTCGAGACCGTTGTTGAGGGCGAAGACGGTGCCGGCTGCTTCACTGGCGCTCTTGGGATCGCAATCGATGTCGCGGACGACTTCCTTCGTGGTCGGGGTGGCGGCCATGGCGCCAAGCAGGTTGGCGCACTGAAGCTGGAGATCGGTCAGGCCGAGCAAGGTGGGTTCCTGGCGGAAGGCGGACTTCGCACGCTCGAATGCCGGCAGGACGCGGGCTGGATCGACCTTGAGGCTGTCCTGCTCGGTGCCGGTCGAAGCCTCAAGATTTGCGATGTGCTGTTCGGCGGTCTGGGCTTCGCCCTTCAGCTGCGCCAGTTGGCCCTCGTTCTGGGCGAGTTCGGATTTTATCGACGAAATTCGCTGGTCGATTGTCGAAATTCGTTTTTGCGGTGCGCTGAGGCGTTCATTGGCAACCTGGAGTTCGGCGCGGATGCGTTCTTCGGCTGCCTTCTCGGCGCGCCACTGCTGGCCCTTGCCGACCTTGCCGGTGCCCTCGACCCCCTTCTCCTCAGCAAGTACCCGGGCGCGCTGCTCATCGAGGCGGCGTTGGATCTCAAGCACGACCTGGCGCTGCTGATCGACCGCGGCAGCCGCCTCGGGACGCTCGGCCTGGAGGCGGGAAATCTCTTCGTTGAGCTGAGTGACTTTTACCTGAAGCCCGGATTGCTGACTCTTGGCTGAGGCAGCGCGCTCCTGCAGTTGGGCTCGATCCGTGTTGCGTTTTTCGATCTGCTCGTTGAAGTAGTCCTCGATGGCCGCTTGCGCGCCCTGCGCCTTGCCGGCAAGCTTGTCGAGCTGTCGTTCGTATTCGAACCAGCCGTCGGACTTGAAGAGAGCCTCGGCTTCCTGAATGCGGCGGGTCGCGACCGTCTGGCCGATATCGGAGACGATGCCGGCAACCTGGTTTTGCGCGCGCAGTTCGGCGGCGCGGATCCGCTCGGTTTGCGGGAAGATCGTCGAGAACAGCGAGTCGAAAGAGAAAAAGACCGAAGTCGCCATGCAGGCGAGGAACATCACCCAAAGCACGGCATTGCGCAGGATGATCCGCGAACTCTGGATGTAGGGGGTCAGCAGATCACTCTGGAGGACCGCGATCATTCCGATAACGGCGAGCGCCACGGCGCCAAACAGCCATTGGTCGGTGGTCAGCAGCGGCGTTGCGCTTTCCTGAGAGCGGACGATAAGAGCGGCCACGGCGGCGACGGCAACGATGCCGAGAAGCGCACCGGCGATCCATTCGAATCCGGAACCGCCACGCGCGCCCCGCTGGGACTGGTTGACGTTCATGCCCGAGGCAAAACTTTCGCCGATCAACCAGGCGACGATCAGCATCACGCCCTGGATGCCGAAGGTGATCATGAAGGAAAGCAGCGGCTCATTGGTGAAATTGCGCATGCCGTCCCAGGTCGTCCAGCCGGAGGCCAGCGAGAGGACGATGCCGGTCGCGCCGAGAAGCGCCAGCTGCCAGTTGGAAAAGGCGAGCTTTTCGGCGACTTCAAAAAGGCGTTTCCAGAAACCGCGCGACCACAGGAAGACCACGTAGATCGTGAATGCGAGAGCGAGTATCTGCCAGTTGGCGGACATCCATTCAGTTGCCGGTTTCAAGGACTCGACAATTGCCACTATGTCCATTCTATCCGCTCCAACCCCTGATCAGTTGCCTGCACCAAAGCTGCCGTCGTCCAAGTTCAAGCGCGGCAGGGGATATTTCATGCTTTAACGATGAACCGGGGCTTAAAACTCAGCAAGAATTGATTCCGCCGCAGATGGCCTCGATATCGAATCATAATCACACCTTCTGAGGTAGATCATGTCGGCAGATCACGACAATAACGAGACGCCGGTTTCACGCCCTTCGCCGGTTCGGATAAGGTGTTTTCCGGACAACTTTTCAAGTTGTTGAGAATAACTCGGTACCGGCGGCGTCAACAATGCGCCTGCAACCCGACCGGCTTCAACTTAATTTCCGGCAAGGTCGACAACTCCGGGCGCCGGCGGTTCAGACGGATTCGAACAGCGCGGCGACGCCGATGCCGCCGATGGCGCCGAGGGTAGCGACGCCGTACTGAACTTTTCCGGTGCCGCGCTGGCGGACCATGCGGGAGAACAGCCGAACGACGAGCACGGCGCCAGCGGCTGCGAGCGGGTGGCCGCGGACAACGGCACCGCCTTCGGGATTTATAAGATCGTCTTCAAGGCCAAGCGAGGTCGAGAACGCGATGGCCTGCGCAGCGGAGGTTTCGCTCAATTCGACGAGGCCGATGTCCTTGGGATTGAAGCCCTCGAGCCTGTCGTAAAGTTTGCGCATGGCCTCCATCGGCGCACCGGCTTCATTGTCGGGTGCGACACCGCGCGAGACGCTGGCGACAAGCCGGATTGCAGGCGGACGGCCGAGTTCCTCCCAGACGTATTGCGAAACAACCACGGCGATTGCAGCACCGTCGTGCATGATGCTGGTATTGGCCGCAGTCAGCCGGCCTTCAGGGGGCAGCCAGGGCGGTTCGGAAGAAAAGTCCTCGGGTGAAGCTCCGTTGGCGGCACTTTGGTCTTTGGCTTCCTCGGCGTTGCTGCGCAGAGGTACGATTTCACCGACGAATTTTCGTTTCTCGCGGCCGCTCTCCGCCTTGAGATGCGATTTCAGCGCCCACGCGTCCTGATGCTCGCGGGCGATGTTGAGGCGTTGGGAGAGGAGTTCGGAGGCTTCAAAAAGGTGAGGTTCTTCGGTTGCGTCCGTCAGCGAAGGTTCGAGGCCGATGAAGTGTGGCTGATGGTAAAGGCTCTTTGGCTTGGCGATACGCCAGGGGGCGGTCGACAGCGATTCGGCGCCACCGGCCAGAACGACTTCGGCTTCGCCGTCGGAGACATTCCGGCAGGCATTCAAAACCGCATCGAGACCGGAGGCGCACTGGCGGTCGATGGTGTAGGCGGTCGCGGTTTCACTCAGGCCTGAAGCCAGCGCGACAAGCCGGGCCGGATTACCGCCCTGGCTGGCATTTCCAAGTATCAGTTCTTCAACCCGATCTGGGGCGATTCCACAATCGGAGAGGGCCGCTTCAATGACAGGAGCCGCAAGCGCCTCAATTCGGCGATTTCGGTGCAAACCGCCAATTCTGCCCAGTGCAGTGCGACGTGCGGCTATGATATAAGATGAGGTATTGCGCTGCATTGTCGCTCGCCGGCAGCCTCTTTGTGGGAGTTCAATGGATGTCTGGCGAGGCGCAAACCGGTGGTAACCGTCCTGGGCGCCCTGCCAGGGTTAAGATTTCCATCGTTAAAACGTTGCGAAAGTAAGGCGGCCTGGGCTGCGATATCGCCGCTTGAGAAAGGCGGTGAAATCAATACCCTGTGAAAAAACAGAAAGAACGCTTATATAGAGCGGTGAAGCTGGGAGAGAGCATGGCCAAGGACATGACGAGAGCGGCCAAGACGAAGAGTGCGGGCGCGAAAGGCGATGCCGACGCCAGCGTGATTTTGGCGGATATTGTGGATCGTGCGCGGTCTGCATTCGAGGAACGAAACCTTCGCTTCACGCAACTTCGTGAGCAAGTATTTGCCGAAATCGCCGCCACCCGCGGATCGATTGGTGCCTATGAGATTCTGGAAAGGTTGTCCGACAAGGGCACGCGGCTGGCGCCGATCTCTGTCTATCGCTCGATCGACGCACTGATCGAAGCCGGTGTCATTCACCGCCTCGAAAGCAAGAACTCCTACTTCGCCTGCCGGCGTCACGAACACGGCCGCAAAGGCCGGCCGATCTTCATGTCCTGCGAGCAGTGCGGCGGGGTGGTCGAGGTGCCGGCACAGCCGATCTTCGATCAGGTCGCAGAGCTCGCGACGTCGGTGGATTTCACGCCAAAGGTGAAGTTCATGGAAGTCTCCGGCACCTGCGCGGACTGCCGCGACAAGGCCAAGAAGGATTAGTCCGCAGGGGCCGGGCAACGCAGCCGCCAGGGGCCTTCGATCTTGGGGCCAGCGATCTTGGGGCCAGCGATCTTGGGGCCAGCGATCTTGCTGCCGCCACTCAATCCTTCAACTTAAACAGGCATCGGGAGCACAGGTGTGCTGAAAGGGACGATCCTTGTCACGGGTTGCTCGTCGGGGATCGGGTATGCGGCCGCGCGCGATCTGTCCAAGCGGGGCTGGCGAGTGATCGCAGCAGTGCGCAGTAAAGCAGACCGCGACCGGCTTGCAGGTGAGCTTGGCGTTGCGAGCGTGATGCTCGATCTGGGAAACGAGGCTTCGGTTCGAGAGTGCGCCGGGGAGGCCCTGGGGATTGCGGACGGACGGATCGATGCGCTGTTCAACAATGGGGCCTACGGCCAGCTCGGTGCTGTCGAGGATCTTCCCGCGGCGATGTTGCGCCGGCAGCTCGAGGTCAATGTCATCGGAGGCCATGAACTGACGCGGCTTTTGTTGCCGCAAATGCGTTCGCGCGGCGCCGGGCGCATCGTGCAATGTTCCTCCGTGCTTGGCCTGGTGGTCGGCCCCTACCGCGGCGCCTACTGCGCCTCGAAGTTCGCGCTGGAAGCATTGAGCGATACGCTGCGGCTGGAACTGCACGGCACTGGCATTTCCGTTTCGCTGATCGAGCCTGGACCCATAGCGACGAAGTTCGTCGAGACCGCCCTGGCGAACTTCAAGGCAACGATCGGATGGGAGGCTTCGGTTCACAGCGAGGGCTACGTTAAGCGTATCGCGAAGCTGGAGGCGGGCGGCGACCAGAGTTTCAAGCTTCAACCGGAGGCGGTCGTGGCAAAACTGATCCATGCGCTGGAAAGCCGGCGGCCCAAGCCGCGCTACTTCGTGACGACACCGACCTATGCCGCCGACGTGATGCGGCGCGTCCTGCCGACGCGGGTGCTTGACCGGTTCCTCAGGGGACAGTGAGGAGCGGAGCGTCAACTGCGGTGGTAGGGGTGGCCTGAAAGAATGGTGACGGCGCGATAGAGCTGTTCAGCAAGCACGATGCGGGCGAGACCATGCGGCAGGGTGAACGGCGACAGGCTGAGCGAATCGGCGATGACCCTTTTGGCTTGTTCACCGTGGCCGTCGGCACCACCGATCAGAAACGCCATTTCGCGGATGCCATCGTCGCGGTGGCGGCCGATCATTTCGGCGAAGCGTTCGCTGGAATAGCTGCGGCCGTCTTCGTCGAGAAGGATGCGGCGATCGGCGGAGGCTGATGCGGAAAGCAACCGCCCGGCTTCGTCCGTGCCGCGCAATGCGGCTGTCGAAGCGCGCGATTCGGGGAGTTCGACGATCTGCAACGGACCAAGCCCGCAGCTCCGCCCCAGTCCTGAGAGCAGATTTGCATAGCGCTCAATAAGCGTGCGGTCGGGACCATCCTTCAGACGCCCGACCGCAGCAATCGTAAAGCGCATGTTGCCGTGGTCGCCTGATCAGTGCGATGTCGGCTCGGGCGGACGTTCGCCCGACCACATCTTTTCAAGGTTGTAGAATTCGCGAACCTCGGGGCGGAACACGTGAACGATAATGTCACCGGTATCGATCAACACCCAGTCGCAGGTTTCCGACCCCTCGACGCGAGCGCGTCCATGGCCGGCCTCCCTCAGCTTTTCCTTGACCTTGTCGGCCACGGCGCCGACATGCCGGTCGGAGCGACCCGAAGCGACAATCATGTAGTCGCCGATCGATGTCTTGCCCGCGAGATTGATCGTGACGATCTGTTCCGCCTTGGCCTCATCCAGCCAATGAACGATCTGCTTTACGAGCATGGCCGAAGACCCGCTATTCTGCGTTGCTTCGGATGGAGACTTGCCGGTCATGGCAGCCTCAAGCGCACGTGGCATGTTTTCGTGGTCGTCCTTTCCTCATCGAACCCAATCTGGATGTTGTCCTTGATGGTCCGCCTCGATTGTCAGGGGCCTGAATTGTCTCGTTGGCCCGGAACAGCGAGCGTTGGATATAGGCACTTCCTCAAACGAATGAAAGTCTAAGCTCAGCAGTTGCAGCCTTCAAGAAAAAATCATCTCTATACTTCAGTGCCTTAACCATCTTGCGCAGGAGTGCGTGGGTTTTGGGCCACATTATATTTCGCCTGCAGCATTGGAGCGGGAGCTTCGCGACGACCGGAGAGCCGTCGAAGACTGGTGCGAAAGTCGCGTCGAAAGGAATACCCAGGCGGGGGGAGCGAGGTCGGGGAGCATTGCGGCTTCATGCTCGGCGCACCGGACGCCGGCAAGGGCCCGGGCGGCTGGCGAGGCCAATGCCTTGAGGCGCCAGCCGGGACGGTCGACCACGCCAAGGGGGACGCTGCCGGCGATCTCTCGCCAGTTCCGCCAATGGTGGAAAGTCGCGAGGTTGTCGGCCCCGATGACAAGCACGAATTTCGATTGCGGGTAGCGCGATTGCAGAAAGTCAGTAGTGGCCGAGGTGTAAGGTGAACCCAGTTCGGATTCGAATGCTGTGGCAAGCATGCGCGGGTCGTGCGCCAACGCCTTCACGGCCTCGATCCGCGCGCCGATGCCCGGCAAGTCCTCATGAGACTTCAGCGGATTTCCCGGAGTGACGACCCACCACAGCCGGTCGAGCCGCAACCGGCGCAGGGCGGTGCGGGCGACAATGAGGTGTCCTTCGTGCGGCGGGTTGAACGAGCCGCCCATGAGGCCGATGCGGGCGCCCGGCCAGGCGTGTGGTGTCGAAACGGAAAACGACGAGCGATGGAAGCGGTGTAAGTTCAATCGCCTTGCTCCACACTCCGCACCGTCGTCATTTCGGGCGAACCTGGCCGCTACCGCGGACGACGTACTTGAAGGTGGTCAACTGTTCCACGCCGACAGGTCCGCGTGCGTGCATGCGGCCGGTGGCGATGCCGATCTCCGCACCCATGCCGAATTCGCCGCCGTCGGCGAATTGTGTCGAGGCGTTGTGCATTACGATCGCCGAATCGACCCGCGCGAGAAATCTTTCGGCGGTGCCGAAGCATTCGGTAACGATGCAATCGGTGTGCTGCGAACCGTATTGGGCGATGTGCCGTATGGCTTCGTCGACACCGTCGACGGTCTTGACGGCGATGATGGCATCCAGGAACTCGTTGCCCCAGTCGGTGCCGCTTGCCGCTACGACGCGATCGTCGGCGGCCTGGGCGGCAGCATCTCCTCGCACCTCGCAACCGGCCTCCAGCAGCGCCTTGACGAGCGGGGTCATGTAGTCTTCGTGCGCGTTCTTGTCGACGAGGAGGGCTTCGGTTGCGCCGCAGACGCCGGTGCGGCGCATCTTGGCGTTGACAATGATCTCGACGGCCATGTCGATGTCGGCGCCGCGGTCGACATAGGTGTGGCAGACGCCTTCGAGGTGCGCGAACACCGGCACGCGGGCTTCTTCCTGGACGCGGGCGACGAGGCTTTTGCCGCCGCGCGGAACGATGACGTCGATGGCGCCGTCGAGGCCCTTCAGCATGTGGCCGACGGCATCCCGGTCAACGGTTGCGACGAGCTGAATGGCGTCTTCCGGCAGTCCGGCTTCGCGAAGTCCGTGGGCGAGGCAGGTCAGAATTGCGACGCTTGAATGGTGGCTGTCGGAGCCGCCGCGCAGGATCGCGGCATTGCCCGACTTGAGGCAAAGCGCGCCGGCGTCGGCGGTGACGTTGGGGCGACTCTCGTAAATGATGCCGATGACGCCGATCGGCACACGGACGCGGGAAATGTCGAGGCCGTTGGGGCGCTTCCAGTTGGCGATGAGGGAGCCGACTGGATCCTCAAGGCCGGCGATCGATTGCAGGCCTTCGGCGATGCCTTCGATGCGGTCGGGATCGAGCAGCAGGCGGTCGAGATAGGAGCCGGGACGGCCGGCCTTTTCGGCGGCTTCGAGGTCACGCTTGTTTGCCTCGATGATGACGGGCGTGTGGCGCCGCAATTGCGCGGCGGCGATTTTCAGCGCCTCATCCTTCTTCCGGCGCGGGGCTGCGGCAAGCTCAACGGCGGCGGCGCGGGCGGCCTTGCCCATTGCCTGCATGGCAGCTTCAATGTTGCTTTCATGGAGCAATTTCTGGACGATGGCATTCATGGCGTTGTGTGTCGCTTCCGATTTCAAACGAACCGTTCAACTGGTTCGATGCGGCGGCCTCAAGACGTGGCCGCGATCAGTTCCTCGACGAAAATCCGCAAGAGCAGGTCCCACCAGGAGATGGCTTCCTTCAAGTGATCCGTATCGATGCCGGTCAGGATCATCGAATGAGTCAGCATCGGTTCTCCTGCGGCGGTTATCGATGCACGCGTCAAAGGAAAGCGATTGTTCCAAGCGTTGGCCCAGTGCGCATCAACCTTACGGTCGGGGAACATGGCGCTCAACATCAAATAGGGGCTCTTCTGCTCTTCGTTGCGGAAGAGAAATCCGGAAAAGGGGATGCCGCTGGTGGTGGCGCGGATGGCTCTGTTGCCACCGTCGAGTTCGACAACCTCGGCTGGCAGTCCAAGAAGCGACAGGTGTCCGGCTATGTCGCCGACGTCGGCTGTGAGCGGTTGGGCATTCGTCATGTTATAAAATTGCCTGATGTCAAGAATTATCGGAACGATGGACGCGGTGAAGCGCCATGTCATCGCGGTGAATGAGTTCGTCGCGGCCGGCGAAGCCAAGGATGTCGGCGATTTCCGAGGTCTTTTTGCCGGCGATGCGTTGTGCATCCTTGTTGGCATAGGCGACGAGGCCGCGTCCAAGTTCGCGGCCGTCCTGGCCGCGGATGACGACGGCATCGCCACGGTCGAACGTGCCGGCGACAGCGCTGACGCCGGCCGGAAGAAGGCTTCTGCCAGCGAAAAGCGCCTTTTCCGCGCCAGCGTCGACAGTGATCGTCCCTTTCGGTTCGAGCTGTCCGGAGATCCAGCGCTGGCGGGATGTGACGGGATCGGCAGGGGCCAGGAACCAGGTGCAGGGTGCGCCTTCGGCGATTGCCTTCAGTGGGTTGAAGCGCTTGCCCGAAGCAATCACCATGTCGCAGCCGGCGGCGCGGGCGATTTTTGCCGCTTCAACCTTGGTGCGCATGCCGCCGCGCGAAAGTTCGCTGCCGGCGTCGCCGGCCATGGCTTCGATTTCGCTGGTGATGTCGGTTACGACGTCGAGGCGGCGGGCCTCCTTGCCGGAGCCGGGCGGGGCGGTGTAGAGGCCGTCGACATCGGAGAGCAATACGAGGCAGTCCGCATCGATCATCGAGGCGACACGGGCAGAAAGACGGTCGTTGTCGCCATAGCGGATTTCGCTGGTAGCGACCGTATCGTTCTCGTTGACGACGGGCAGCGCCTTGAGCCGCAAAAGCGTCAGTATCGTATCGCGGGCATTGAGGTAGCGGCGGCGCTGTTCGGTGTCGCCAAGGGTCAGAAGGATCTGTGCGGCGGTCAGACCTCGGGTTCTGGCAAGGTCGGCATAGGCATGGGCGAGGGCGATCTGACCGACGGAAGCGGCCGCCTGACTTTCTTCCAGTTCGAGCGGGCCGGGGGGCAGTTTGAGGGCGTGGCGGCCAAGCGCGATGGCGCCGGAAGAGACGATGACGACCTCGCGGCCGGCAGCCACCAGTTCAGAAACATCCTCGATCAGTGAGCGAAGCCATTCGGCGTTCAGCGTTCCGGTCGCGCGATCCGTCAGCAGCGCCGAGCCGAGCTTGACGACGATGCGCGAGGCCGCATCCCACTCCGGGCGGACGGGCTGCAATTCGGCGGTTCGATCGGGTTGCTGGCTGTGGTTCATTTGGCGCCGGAGAAGGAAACTTGATTATGGGTGCCGCTGATAGCACGAATCGAAGCGTTGGGTGGGTGGTTGCCCTCAAATTTTGGGTTGCCAGGGCTTGCTGGCCTCTTCGGGATCTTCGGCTTCCTCGGTCCGGGCCGAGTCTATGTGTCTGCTCAGAGCGAACAAGGCTTCATCGACGCCCTTTCCGGAAACAGCCGACAGCAACAGCGGGCGCCTGCCACAAACCTGCTTGAGGTCGTCAAATTTCTGCTTGAGCACGTCCTCGGTCAGTGCGTCGATTTTCGACAAGGCGACGATCTCGGGCTTGTCGGCAAAGCCCTCGTCGTATGCTTCGAGTTCGGCGCGAACGGTTTCGTAGTCGCCGGCGACGTCTTCGGACGTGCAGTCGACGAGGTGGAGGATGACGCGAGTGCGTTCAACGTGGCCGAGGAAGCGCGTGCCGAGCCCGGCGCCTTCACTGGCGCCTTCGATCAGTCCGGGAATGTCCGCCAGGACGAAGTCCTTCGCGCCGATTTTGACGACGCCCAGATTGGGGTGCAGCGTCGTGAACGGGTAGTCGGCGATCTTCGGCTTGGCGGCCGAAACCGCCGATAGGAAGGTGGACTTGCCGGCGTTCGGCAAGCCGACCAATCCCGCATCGGCAATCAGTTTTAAGCGCAACCAGATCGTCAGTTCCTCGGCGGGCTGGCCGGGATTGAAGTGGCGCGGCGCCTGGTTCGTCGAGGACCTGAAATGGGCGTTGCCGAAGCCGCCGTTGCCGCCCTTGGCGATGCGGACGCGATCACCTATGTCGACGAGGTCGGCGAGCAGCGTCTCGTTATCCTCGGCAAATACCTGGGTACCCGGCGGAACCTTGATGATGCAGTCTTCGCCACGTGCTCCGGACCGGTTGCGGCCCATGCCGTTGACGCCCGGCTTGGCCTTGAAGTGCTGCTGGTAGCGATAATCGATCAATGTGTTGAGGTTGTCGACGCATTCGATGATGACATCGCCGCCGTGGCCGCCATCGCCGCCATCAGGGCCGCCATACTCGATATACTTCTCGCGCCTGAACGAAAGGCCGCCGTCGCCACCCTTGCCGGACTTCACATAGATCTTGGCGGTATCGAGGAACTTCATTTTGAAACTTTCTGGCTGGCTCTTTCATAAGGCCAGCACTTACTGAATTCGCTTTTGCCTTGTTGGCCGGTGCCAACCGGGCCATGACAAACCTTCGTTACGGTCGGCTCAGGTCCACACTTCCCGAGATCGTGCGCGGCAAGAGGCTCGCTGCCTAGTGCTCCGACTCTGACATATGGTTCCCTGCCGGGAACCTGAATGTCAGCCCGGAACAATGTCAGCCCGGAATACTTGGCAACCTTCTGATTGCGTTCTGGATTGACAAACATTTGACGACCTCCACCCGGGAATCAAATGTTTGATCCAGAACACTAGCTTGCGTCGTCACCTTCCGTTCATGGCCGGTCCTCGTGCCATATCCTGGAAGGGGCTGAGCGTATCAACGCGATGACTTGCCGAAGCCCATGAGGCGTCGCCAGTTGGGCCTAGGCCGTGGGAGTTCGTAGCGCACGGCGAGTATTTCAAGGCGGCGGGCTTCACACCACCAGTTGCTGCTTCCTGTTGCGGCAAAGCCAAGCTTTTCGATGACGCGGGCCGAGGCAGGATTGTCAGCGAAGTGTCCGCAGACCAATTTGCTGAAGCCTTCGCGTTTGAAGCAGTGCTCTATGATAGCCCGGGCGGCCTCGGTCGCGTAGCCGTTGCCCCAGAAAGGTTTCCCAAGCCAATAGCCGACTTCCGCTGAGAGGCGGTCTTCAGTCGGGGTGAAGCCTGTCACTCCGATCAAATCGCCGTCACATTCTATGCCGAAAATCACTTCGCCAGGGTCGGTTTCATCGATCCACTGGCGGGCGGTGTCCGCAGTATAGGGGTAAGGCATGCGTGCGGTCATGCTGGCGACGTCCCAGTCGCCCCCCAGCTCCGCGATGCGGCGGGCGTCCTCGATCCTGAGCGGGCGCAAGACGAGGCGCCTGGTATGAATCGTGGAAGTCGGCATACTCGAGTCGCCTGGAACGTGGTCACCGCGATATCTGTAATCAATGTCGAAGGCCGCCCGCACTCTAACGAGTCCGGACGGCCTCAGAAGCTTGCCCGAGCCGATTGCCGACATCGCGTGACGTTGCCGCGAGGGGTAACGGCTCTGCTACTCGGCGGCTTCGCTTGTCTTCGGTTGCACCGAGATATACGTGCGGCCGTTGCGGCGGGTGCGGAATTCGACCTGACCTTCGACCTTGGCGAAGATGGTGTGGTCAGTGCCGATGCCGACGTTCGAGCCGGGGTGCCACTTGGTGCCGCGCTGGCGGACGATGATGTTGCCGGGGATGACGACTTCACCACCGTACTTTTTTACGCCGAGGCGCTTGGATTCTGAGTCGCGACCGTTCTTGGTTGAGCCGCCTGCTTTTTTCTGTGCCATAACGCGTGTCCTTCAGTTCTCTTGCGTTTGCGCCTTCGGATGCCCACGGCCGCTTTGCGGCCGCATCCGGCGCGATGTTGTTTGGCGCTTCAGATGCCCACCGCTCCGCGGCATCCGCGCCTGTTGTCTTGCGCTTCAGATGCCCACCGCTTCGCGGCATCCGCGCCTGTTGTCTTGCGCTTCAGATGCCCACCGCATTTGCGGTCCACACTTCCTTAAGTCGTGTGGAGCGGCTTTCTTGTTCGTCCACACTTCCTGAAGTCGTGTGGAGCGGTGGCATCCGCGCCGTATTTTCTCCGCATCCCAGCACTTGGGTGCGCTTCTGGCTGGCCGCTTACGTGCCGCTGATGGCGGTGATGCGGACCAGGCTCAGGTGCTGGCGGTGGCCCTTCTTGCGGCGTGAATTCTTGCGGCGGCGTTTCTTGAACGCGATGACCTTGGGGCCGCGGGCCTGATCGACAAGCTCGGCAGTAACCTTGGCGCCAGAGACAAACGGAGCACCGACTTTGACATTGTCGCCTTCACCGACCATCAGCACTTCTGCGAACTCGACAGTGTTGCCGGCTTCGCCTTCGAGGCGTTCGATGGTGAGGAGGTCGTTCTGGGCGACGCGGTACTGCTTGCCGCCCGTTTTGATGACAGCGTACATGGCTGATCGTAACCTTCAGTTCGAATTACGTTTATTCGCCGGCCTCGAAACCAGTGGTTCGAACCGCGGCGGGTTTGTTCGCGCCTTGTGGCGCCGCATGCCATGGAATGTTCCCGGCTGGCGGGATGGATGCGGACTTTGTGAGGTTCGAGCGGGGCGACATCGATGTTGCATTGCCAGAATAAAGTGACGCTGCAACGCTTCGTCGCCGTCGACCGAAACGGTGTCTTGAACCCGATTTCCGGATTCAAGCCATTGATTGGCCTCAGGCAGCGGCTTTTGCGCGAAGGGCTTTCACCCGTCGCGGTGGCCCGTTTTTGGCGGAGAGGTACCGATTTGTCAACGGAAAACCCTCATGGAGAGCCCGGGTCCGGCCTATATAGGCCTGATGAAAAGCCATTTGCCAGAAATTCCGGTCGCGGACATCGAGGGGGCCATTGGGATCGAGACGCTCGAAGCCCATGAGCGGCGGGCGCACCGGCTGATTGATGCTGCGACGCGCGGGGTGCCCCGGACGGCGCTTCGGGCACTCGATGCGGTTTCACGCAAGTGGCTGGTGCGATGGAACAATGCGCAGCTGGGTGAGATCGACCGGGTGGCGGCGCAACTGGGCCGGCCCGGGGCCTATTTCCTTTCGGTCAACTACGAGTGGGGCTGCACCTGCCGGGTGGCGCCCTCGCCTGATGGGAGCGCCGCGCGGATGGCAAGAGTGCTCGACTGGCGCACGCCGGGGCTCGGTGCGAATGTGATCGCGGCCCGGGTCAAGGCGGAGGCCGGGCCGTTCGTTGCTCTGACCTGGCCGGGATATACCGGGGTGCTCCAGGCGATGGCGCCGGGACGCTTTTCGGCGGCGTTGAACCAGGCGCCGATGCGACGTCCGATCGGGCTTTTTGCCATCGACTGGGCGGCGAACAAGGCGCGGGTCTGGTCGCGGCCGCATCCGACACCTGCGCATCTGTTGCGGCAGGTTTTCGAGACGGCGGGAGATTTTGGTGAAGCCAGCGATATCCTTACAAAGTCGCCGATTGCATCGCCATGCATCTATGTTTTGGCTGGCGTCAGTCCAGGTGAGACGATGGTCATCGAGCGTGCCGAGGAGCGGGCGGAAGTGCATCGCGGGCCTGGAGTTGCGGCCAATCACTGGCAGGCTGCGGGGTGGCGAGGGAGCGCGCGCGGGCATGACAGTCCGGGTCGCTCGCGGATGCTCGGCAATCTCGCACCTGATTTCGGAGAGCTTGGAGACTGGCTGAAGCCGCCGGTACTCAACCCGCTGACGCGCCTTGCAATGGTGGCGGACGCGAAACAGGGCCGCTTGCTGGCGCAGGGTTTCGAGCGCGAGGCACCTGCAACAAAGCCACTCAGGCTAACGCTGTAAGCCGGTTTGCTTCCTGGAGGAATAAAACACAAAGGGGCCGCTCGAAAGCGACCCCCGTGAGATTGGCCGGCCTGGAACCCTACGGCTCGCAATTGGCCGCGGCGATCAGGTCAGCGTCAGAGGTTGCTCCAACGTCGCCCCGTTCAGTCCGATGTTCTCGGCCGGCACCAGGTTCTCACTCGACATCAGATCACCTCCTTCCATGTTGCTGCAATCAACGGACAGGTTAACAGCGTCGCCCGGCTTCGGCAATCGTAGGTCGCCCGGATGTTTTTGGTTGGCCGGGCGGGCCGGGCGCCGAGGCTCGAGCGCATGGCTCTTGCGTTTCCAGGCGACACACGATAGGACACCGCTTTCCCAGGCCATGGGCTGCGCGGGGCCTCGTTCCCGATCTCGCAAATTGGCAATTCCGGAGAGGTGGCCGAGTGGCTGAAGGCGCTGGTCTCGAAAACCGGTAGGCGGGTAACCGTCTCGTGGGTTCGAATCCCACCCTCTCCGCCATTTTCGTGTCCTCACGCGCTGGTCGCGCTCCGGACGGGGCGGCGCATTATTCGTCAACACTGCGCAAGCTTGTGTTGAGCGAGCGCCGGGTCGCGTTGCTCCCGAGCCCTTCGGGCTTTCGGTTGAGTTCGGAGCAAGTCCCCCCGGGCCCGCCATTTTCGTGTCTTCACGCGCTGGTCGCGCTCCGGACGGGGCGGCGCATTATTCGTCAACACTGCGCAAGCTTGTGTTGAGCGAGCGCCGGGTCGCGTTGCTCCCGAGCCCTTCGGGCTTTCGGTTGAGTTCGAACTTAGCCCCCCGGGGCCA
>JAHJSN010000018.1 GCA_018830445.1 Alphaproteobacteria bacterium
CATATGGTTCCCTGCCGGGAACCTGAATGTCAGCCCGGAACACTCAGCCCGGAACACTTGGCAACCTTTTGATTGTGTTCTGGATTCACAAACATTTGACGACCTCCACCCGGGAATCAAATGTTTGATCCAGAACACTAGCGCTGTCTATTTCGAAAGAATTTCCGGCCAAGCAACCGCATCCGACCGAGGTGCCTGCCTCCATTCCAGAACGGTGAGTTTCTCACAGCAATAACCAAGGCTTCAAGCCGGTCCACCCGTCGACGTTTTCGGAGAACCTCCTCCTCAACATTGCGCATCGCTGCTTGCGTACTGCGCAGCTGTTCTGCCATCTTGCCAAGCTCTTGTTCCCGTACCTTCAACTCGTCGGTTTTTGCCTTCAGGCTTCCGAGAAGGCTGGCACGGTGGGGCCCTATCGAACTGTGCTTTATACCGAGAATCTTTTTCAAATCCGCAAGATCGAAAGGCTCGCCGAGAAAGTCGAACAAGGCTTCGCAATACGCAGGGTCTGCGATGAGCGAGTCGTAATTGAAAATGAAGCAGTTCGCGCGCGCTGCTGCATAGGATGTGAACCGCTCGATGGTTGCGTCCAAGGTACGCTTCATCGGCTCAGGATCGAGTGCGGCCCAGAAGTTGCTTTCGGCAGCCGATGCGGTCTCCCGGACGTTGAACAGCAACCCGGCTCCTGGGAATCTCGACTGAAGGAAATCCAGGTACTCGGGAAACAGTTCATCGGGGATTTCTTCCGGAAGGTGACGTATTTCCTTGAAACCAGTGCACCGCGCGGACTTCTGCGGCTGAAGGCACATACGAAGAAACACGTCAGCAAGGTTCTGCGAAAACGCTTCCGGATCCAGGTTCTCGGCGCCAAACCACGGATGCGTCGGATCGGTTTTGCTTGTTGCTTGCTGCTTTGCGCGGACCTGTTGGCGGGCCGCCATGAAGAGGGCGACAAGCGTACCATGGTTTTCGCCCTTGATTTCGTAGCCGTCGATGGAGTTCAGGATTCCTTGCAGGAGGGTGGATCCTGAACGACCGAAGGTGATGATGAAAAGGAAAGGAAACTTGGCGAGGTTGGGATTCTGCAGGTATTGCTCAACAGTCATTTGCCGCTCGCAGGTCAAGTCAATGACGGTGCCCCAATGTTCGCGGTGAGGCTCCGTGGCGCAACCCTACTAGCCGTTACGTTCGAGAGTGGCAACGGCCCGAGCAGTCAATGCGGTGCGGCTGGCGGAGAAGTTTTTGCGGCAGGCCGCATCCGCCGCTGCCTCGGCCGGCGGCTTCGGTACGGCTTTCGATCTCATCTGCGCTCCTTGTCCGGCTCGACTTCTCGGCGTATGCCAGTAGGGGATGGTTGTTCGCTGGCCTCAAATAACTCGTATGCGGCTGGCGAATGCGAAGAGTTCCGGGGGATGAGTGCCGCATCGGCCAAGCGAATGCTTCATAACTTCGGCGCGTTATACACTTGCCTGAACACCGACGCCAAGCACTAGGAGTCCGCGGATGGCTATTGCCAGCCTGCCTGAGCAGCCAGCGCGCAAACCAATCGCCTTTATCGATCTGGCCGCGCAACAGGCCCTGATCCGCAGCCGACTCGAGGTGGCCATAAAGAGCGTCCTGGACGAAGGCAATTACATCCTGGGCCGGCAGGTTGGCGAACTCGAAAATCAATTGGCCGATTTCTGCGGGGCGCGAAACTGCATCACCTGTGCAAACGGAACCGACGCCCTGCGACTGGTGCTGATGGCCGAAGACATCGGCCCGGGTGACGCGGTCATACTGCCGGCATTCACTTTCGTTGCAACTGCCGAAGCGGTGCTTGAACGCGGGGCAACGGCGGTATTCGCCGATGTCGACATCGCTACGTTCAACATCTGCGCGGAAAGCGTCAGTCGCTGCGTGCAACACGCCAAAGCTGAAGGGCTGAAGCCGCGCGCGATCATCGCCGTCGACCTGTTCGGCCTTCCTGCCGACTATCCCGCCCTCAAGGATGTCGCGACCGCAGAAGGGTTGACGGTCATCGCCGACGGCGCACAGTCGTTGGGTGCTTCGCTGCACGGCCGGGCAGTCGGCACACTTGCCGATTACACGACGACAAGCTTCTACCCGGCAAAACCACTTGGCTGCTATGGCGACGGCGGCGGCATCTTCACCGAAAGCGACACCACGCGCGAGCTTCTAAAGTCGTTGCGCCTGCATGGAACGGGGGCGCGCAAGTATGAACACGACCGGGTTGGGCTTAACAGCCGGCTGGATACGCTGCAGGCCGTAATCCTGCTCGAAAAACTGAAGCTATTTCCCAGCGAAATCGAAAGCCGCAACCGCATTGCGGATCGCTACGCGTCGAGTTTGAGGAATCTGGTGGCCGTTCCAAGCGTACCGGAGGGCGCGAGATCGGTTTGGGCGCAGTATACGGTGATCCTGCCGGACGGCGCGGAGCGGGGCAGAATACAGGGCGAACTCCAGCAGGCCGGCGTTCCAACTGCAATCCATTATCCCGGGCCGATCGCCAGAATGGGGGGCTATCAGCATTGTCCCAGCGATCCGCGCGGGCTTGAAGTCTCAGATCAGCTTGCAGGGCAGGTATTGAGCCTGCCAATGCATCCCTACCTCGATGAGGAAACACAGGATTACATCTGCCGGACATTCCGCCACATCGCCGGGTGAGTGATCACCTAACTGACGTGTAGATGCGGTGGAGCAGGCGAGAAATCTGTTTTCAGTTCCCAGCCAGGCGTTCGACCTGTTGTTTCAGAAAGGCAATTCCTGCCTCACTTGAATCGAACCGAGATAGCTCCTGCGGTGCGATCAGCGGCCCGAGTGTTGCCTCAAATCCCCGCCCGCGCCATCGCTCGACGGCGCCTACGCCGAACATATCTATTGCCGACGGATAGAGCGCACCCGCGACATAGACGCTTGGAGCGTAGCTGCCATGAATATGGACCGGCAGAACGGAGGCGCCGGAAGAGCGGGCGATGTCGAACACGTGCGGGCTCCACTTTTGCTCCTCGATTCCCATTCGCTCCCAGGAGAAACGCGCCATGTGCCCAGCCGGAAAGATTCCAATGGCGCCGCCGGAACGCAGCCACCTGGAGGCCTGGAGCCATCCGCGCAGGCTGAGACTTCGTCGCCGCCTGTGCGTTTCCGGGTCAACGAACACGTGTCGGTTCTTAAACTCTGGGATGCAGGACAATCGATGCGTCAGCATCAGTTTGAAGTCCTTCCGATACGAAAGCAGAAGGGCTTCGACAGCCAATCCATCTATCAAGCCATAGGGATGGTTGGCGACGATCACCAGTGGGCCGGCTCGCGGGATCGTCGAATCCTGTTCGCCCTTGTAGAGCCAGCGAGCGCCGATTGCTTCCAAAAACGTTTGGGAGAATTGCTCTTCGCTGCACTCGCCCAAGGATCTGTAGACCGAATTGAACCGGTCAAGCCCGAGCAGCCGCTGCAGCAGTCGTCGAACCAAGTCGACCGGTGCGGAGGGCAGGCGCTTGCTTGATACCCGTACCCGAAAAATTTCCGGATCACGCAAGCCAGTCATTTTGCACCCATCGTACAATGCACTCGAAATGCGATGCCATGCGTCACGAACCCAGCCGTGTTGGCTGCGAGCGACAAGGTCGCCGATCGCAGCGAGAGAAAAGCGCCATTTCAGGTGGTGTCGACCATGCGATGAATATTACCGACTACCGGTGAGGCAGCAAACTCGTCGTGCAATGGGAGAATTTGCATCGGTATCGTGGATTTCGGCCGCAGCGTAAGCTGGATGGTCCCCTCGATCGCCGCTCCTGGCACAACCCTGAACCGGAACCGCTGCAGGATGCGCGCCAGGGTCAGCTTCAACTCGAGAAGCGCGAAACTCATACCGAGACAGATTCGCGGCCCTGCGCTGAAGGCCGCGTATTCGTAATGATCGGTGCGAGTTGCACGCCAGCGCGCCGGCCTGAAGCGGTTGGGCTCGGGGAATACGTCTGGGTCGCGATGGGTCAGATAGTGGCACAGAATAACCTTATCGCCGCCAGCAAGGTTGAGTCCGGCCAGTTCGGCGTCGCCATCCGCTGTCCGCAAGGTGTGCGCGACCGGTGGGAATAGCCGCAGCGACTCTTTCACCACCCCTTCCATCAACGAGAGGCGTTCGATCTCTTCAGCTTCCGGCGGCCAATCAACCAGTTGCGTGTGAACTTCCCGGCAAAGCTCCGCTGCCAATTCGGTATGTTGCGCAACAAGATACAGTGTCCAGGCGAGCGCGTTTGCGGTGGTCTCGAAGCTGGCTGCATAAAGTATGACCGCGTGGGCCACCATATCGGTTTCGCTCATATCGGTCGTTCCAGAATCATGGCTACGAATGAGCTCGGTCAAGGCATCGGTGCCATCCATCTTGCCACGACGGATTCTGGCGATGGCGTTTTTGATTGCCGTCTCCAGCACCTCCGCCTGGCGGAGCAGTCGCCCATAGGAGGTGCCGGGCAAATCCGCCCACATGAGTGAGCTGCGGGCTTGGGTATCCAACAGCAACCACCGTTCGATCGTTTCCCCCATGCGGACGGATTCGTGAAAATCCTCGCTTCCGAAAAGTATGTAGGCTGCGACCCAATTCGAAAGCTTGCGCATCTCTCGGTAGATGTCGAGCGTGTCTCCGACGCGCCACTGATCGAGTACATCATCGATCAGCTGCGCCATGATCGGGGCGTATGTCGCGACAACGGGCTTAAGAAACGGTGGCTGCATCGCCCGGCGCTGAGCACGGTGTGTGTCGCCGTTCATGGCGAAGATGCCGCGCCGCAGGCGGTAGTGCGCGGAATCCTTCGGACCGACGAGAACCTGTCCGCCGGAACGAAACAGGTCCGGGTGACCCAAGACGAAACGATTCGCATCGGCTCCGTACGCAAACAGAAAACGGCGTCCCCCGGGCATGAATGGTATGGGGTTCTGCAAAAGTGTGATCGGGGGCAAACGGCCCTTCGCAGCCTCGAAGCAGGCAAGCGGGTCCCTGAGAAACGATGCATACCAACGCCACGTCGCAGCACCATTAAGGACCAGCGGCGGAGTCACATCCTCAGCATGCCGAGGCTTGTGCACGACATGAACCTCGCTGCGTCGGCTGATTGCCAATTAAGGCCCCGCGCACCAGAAAGACCGCAACGGCGAGCTCGCTAGAAAAACTACTCATAGTCACGGTCCTGCTTCGCAAGTTACCGACGGTCCGGAGACCTCGCCTGCAAGCAATGCCTCCATTCTCTCGATAACACTTTGTGGCGTGACCTGACGCATGCAGGCATGATCGTGCGGGCACTTGGGCACATGACGGATTCGGCACGGTGAGCAGGCCAGGTCGGCTTGAAGAATTGCGCGCTGACGTCGATACGGTCCCGCCCACACTGGATCGGACGGCCCGAAAATGCTGACGACGGGCCGTTCGAGAGCGACCGCCATGTGCATCGGGCCCGAGTCGTTGGTGAGGCAGAGACTGGCGCGTCGGATAATGGCTGCGAGTTGCGTGAGCGTCGTGCGGCCGGCCCAATTGTGCGCTCCTGGAGCGGCGGCAACTATTTCGGCGCAAACCTCGGCCTCCTCCCCGGAACCTATCAGGATCACATGATGGCCTTTATTGATGAAGTGTCTGGCGACAGCAGTGAAACCCTGGCTATGCCATCGTTTCGTCTCCCATAATCCGCCGGGCGAGATGATGATAGGCCGGACGGCAGCGGCGCCAGATTCCTCGGAGAGCCGGCGGGCGATTTCCGCGTCGACGTCATCGGCGATAGGGAATGAAAAGTCGGCATGAGACGTGTCGAACCCCAGCAGCTGTCCGAAGCGCAAATATCCATCCACGGCATGGGCGTTATTCATTTCAACAGGCACGTGATGCGTATAGGCCATCCAGGACCCTTCACGTGCACCTTTCCAGGCGCGCTTGACGGTGCCTTCGGCTTGCACGGCGGCAGGATCCGCCTTGCTTTCACGACGGGCGCGCTCGAAACCGAGCCTGACTGGCGCTCCGGTCACCGCCGTTACGATCCCGGTTCTCATTTGGCCCTGCACATCGACGACCAGGTCGTAACGGGTGGCGCGAAGGCTTGCCAGCAGGCGGCGAAACGAGGAATCGCGCAGAAGCCTGATGTAGTGCTTGACGCCGTCCCAGTTGTACTGGGGGACCTCGGTATGGTTGGCGCCATAGACGAGGACATTGGACACCGAGGGCAGCAACTCGACAATCTTGGCGGGGCTCGGCTTCACCAGCCAGTCGATACGGGCATGCGGATACCGCTTTCGCATGGCGTTGAGCAGCGCGATGCTCTGCACCACATCGCCGAGTGCCGAGAGCCTGATAAAAAGGATCCGTTCAAACTCGCGATCGGCGATAGAGGTTTGCGGCTTGGCACTCATGCTGCGGCAGGCTCCCCTGGCGTTAGGCACACCCTGCGACGGCCCAGCGGCGATGACCTATTTGTTCCAATTGTTGCCCGGCACGAGGCCTCCGACGATGCCACACTGCGGGCCGTTTTGAAAGTCGCTCGCTGCTGCTCATCGTTCGGCAGAATGCGCTACTCCGGCAGGGGAATCGGGAAACTGGAGGTGGAAATATCGGGCATACCGGCCGTTCTTGCGAATGAGGTCGTCGTGACGGCCGGACTCGACGATTTTACCGCCCTCGATAACGAGGATCTGATCGGCGTGCATTATGGTGTTCAGCCGATGTGCGATCACTAGAGTGGTTCGGCCCGCACAGAGCCGTTTTACCGCCTGCTGGACCTTGGACTCAGATTCGCTATCGAGGGCGGCGGTCGGCTCATCGAGCAGTATGATCGGTGCATCCTTGATCAGTGCGCGGGCAACCGCGATGCGCTGCCGCTGGCCATGCGAGAGCTTAATCCCCAGTTCGCCAACCTGGCTCGCATAACCCTCTTTCAACTCCAAGATGAAATCATGGGCGTGGGCGGCTTTTGCAGCTGCTTCCAGTTGTTCGTCGGTGGCGTCCGGGCGGCCGATCAAGATATTGTCGCGAACGGAGCCGCGCAGCAGGAAATTGTCCTGGCCGACATGCGCTATCGATCGACGCAACGACGAGCGGCGGATCTCGGCGATCTCCTGATCGTCGATGGTGATGCGACCCTGCTTATCGTCGTAAAAGCGTAAGAGCAGATTGAAGATGGTCGACTTGCCGCCTCCTGATGGGCCGACAAGGGCTGTCACTTTTGCAGGCTCGGCCACGAAGGATATGCCGCGTAGAACCGGCAGGTCCGGCTGGTAGGAAAACCGGACATCCCGGAAGCGGACCATTCCCGAACTGCTGTTGAGTTGCGGCAGATGCGAATCATCGGGCTCGCCTGCAGGCGAATCCATCAGATCGAAGTAGATGTGGGAAGCCAACAAGCTGCTGCTCAAATCCACGTTCAGTCGCGCAAGACGTCGCAACGGATCGAACGTCAATAGGAATGCCGTCATGAAGGTGACGAAGTTCCCCGGCGAGTCGCCCTGCTGGAGGAACTGATAGCCGCCGTAGAGGCAAACGAGCGCGATGCCGACACCGCCCAATGTTTCGGTGAGCGGGCCTGAGCGGTTGGAAACGGCAGCCAGGTTGTTGGATGCCTTCTCGATGCTCTGGATGTCGCGCGCGATCCGCGAGCGCAGGTCCTGCTCTACATTGAATGCCTTGATCGTCCTGAAGCCCTGAATTGTCTCCTGCATCGTCTGCATGATCGCCGCCGATGCGGAGAATTCATTCCTCGCAATTTCGCGGGCTCGAAGCATAAGTTTCTGGACGCCGAGGACAGCCAAAGGCATGACCCCGAAGCCGATCAACGACAGCATGGGATGCTGCCAGAACATCAAGCCAACGAGGCTTAATACCGTGAGAATGTCACGGCCCAACGACATGACGAGCAGGTTGAGAACGTGAGCCGATGACGCTGCTCCGTGGATCGCGCCAGCCATGTATTGGGCCGAACTCTTGTCGGCGAAATAGGCGACGTTTTCGCGCAGCAGTTTGTCGAAAATCCTTTCCTGGCATTCGGCGACAATCCGATTGCCGATCCTGGCGAGCTGGAGTTCCTGCCCGTAGCGCGCCAGCCCCTTTATCAAGCAAAGCACCGCCAGTGCGGTTGCAACCACTACCGTTCCAGGAAAGTTGCGTTCAACGTAGACGACATCGACGATGGATCCGATCAGATAGGCCATGAGGGCCGTGCTGGCCGCGGCGATGGCCATCATCACAAGGATGAATCCGTATGCTTTCCAATGCGGGTAGGCCTGTTCACGGAGTATGCGGCGTACGATGCTGGCGTCCTTCGACGCCAGAAGCTCCAGCATTCGACGCCTCAGGTCGGTATACTGGTCCATGAACCACCGTGCAGACTTCAATAGGGGCATGTGCAAACCGATTATCCGCTATCCTGAACGGCAAAGCGATCGCGTCTCACCGGATGCAGACTGGTAATTTTGAGATTGTGAAAGGCTATACGCGGCGCATAAAGGGTTGTCCATGATAATGCCTTGCGGCTTCGAACGCCGCGAGGCACGATAACCCATCCGTATTCTTTCTCTTCGCGCAAGGCCCGCCTGTCGCTATGCAGCAGAATAGTATTCCAGTCCCAGCCGAGGGAAATCAAGAGCCCAACGGTACGGATAGATTCGACCTGTCCATTGTCTTGAACCTGCACGATGAGGCGCGGTACCTACGCAGGACAATGCGCTCGCTGGAAGATGCCACGATGTTCGCGCAACGCGACGGCTCCACAGTCGAGCTGGTTGTCGTGCTCGATAGCCCCGATCGCGCCACGCGCGAGTGGATGGAGGGCTATGACTTCTCCTATTTCGATGGGTACCAGAAAATAATCGTAGCGAACCGGTCGCTCGGGGCGTCGCGCAATGATGGCATTCGAATTGCCCGTGGCCGGTTTCTGGCGACCGCCGATGGCGACGATCTGGTTTCGTTCAATATGTACGCCAGCCTTCTTGATGCCGCTGGTGCCGGGTCCGACACGGACGTCTTCGTCCCCGAGTACATGTTTGCGTTCGAAACAGAGCATTTCATCAAGAAGTTCTTCGGCTCCGAGCATTTGCCGCCAACTGCCTTGTTCGGGACGAACCCCTACTGTTCGCGCATATGCGCGCGAACAGATCTCTTTCGCAGATTTCCCTACCATCCCATCAAGAAAGAAGACGGCTACGCATTCGAGGACTGGCACTTCAACTGCGAAGTTGTAGCAAATGGGTGTTCAATCGTTCCGACGCCGGGCACGATCCTGTTCTACCGAAAGAGGCGAAGTTCGATAACCGGCCGGTTGGAAGCCCCAACTCAGTTTGTCATTCCACCGTCGTCGTACTTCCGATCCGACACGTTCGTGAGACTGTGCCAGCGGAAATCTTCCAACCCGTCGGAAAGCCCGCACGAGACGAACAATGCAGCATTGAAATCGTCTGTCGCGCTGACGGCGGACATGATAGAACTGGTGGCGGCTGCCAACGCAATCGACCCGGGCATTACTTGGAAAACGCTCGGCGTGGCTCCTCTGTTGCTGACCAACCTTGTCGATGCCGCGCCAGCTGGAGCGGCATATTTGCGGGCACTGAAAATCATCGGAGACGGTCAATTCACCGATGTCGTCTTGTTGGACGGCGTGGCGGTTGGCGGTGCGGAAAGATTCATTTTCAATATGGTCGAATCTCTCAAGATTCTCGGCCGATCCCGGAAAGCCCTGGTTCTCAGCAGCAGACGCCTGGAGAACCGAACCCATCGGTTGCCCGAAGGCAGCACCCTGATTGATCTCATCGATGTTTGCGGAACCTCGGATTCCGAAATCCTCGATCTGGTGGCCTTGCGGATCATCCAAGCCACTTCTGCGGGTGCAACCGTTCACTTCAAATCGAGCTTCTTCAGCAGGTCCTTCCTACAACGGTTTGGCCATCTGCTACGAGACGAATTCGTTGTATTCTACTATTTTTCGGACTTGGTCCGCGTGGTCAACAAGGCACGCATCACCGATGGCTATCACTTCAGCACCATCGCCCTCGCAGGCGACTGCGTGGACTTGATCGTTTCCGACCATGCTAAAAACATAGAAGAACTGAGAAACTCCCTTGATTGTCGCCCGGGCATGCGAATTGGGACTGTTTATTCCAAAGTTGATATCCCCTCGACTCCCAAGGCAGGCTCGAGAAAGCCAACCGGAAGATTATTGTGGGCTTCACGGTTCTCGGCGGAGAAGCGACCGGAACTGTTGGTAAAGATTGCTCTGCGGCTCGCAGAAACGAGACCAGACGTGAGCATCGACGTTTACGGTGTGAGCCAAATCAGCACGATCCAATTGCAGTTGGCGCCGCAGATATCGTACCGGGGACCATACGACAGCTTCTCCGACCTGAAACCAGAGAACTACGATGGTTTCATTTATACATCCGCCTTCGACGGGATGCCGAATGTGGTGCTGGAGGCCATGGCGCACGGGCTGCCCGTGATAGCACCCGACATCGGCGGGATTTCCGAGACGGTCACAGAGGCGACAGGTTTCCTGATCGAGGACGACGCCGATGACGACGTGCTGGTGGCCCGCTATATTGCAGCGATCGAGTCCCTTTATGATTCCGAGATTGACATCGGTTTGAAGCTGCAGAACGCACACACCCTCCTTTCCGAACGGCATTCGTCGGAGGCGCATTTGCGTTGCGTATCGGAATTGTTCGACCGCGAAGCGAAGCTGGTGGGGACTCGTAGGGCGCAAGCCCAAGTCGAATCCATGGAGTTGGCTGTCGGTCAGTTTGCCGCAGGCGAGCAGCAAGGTGAATTGCACCATGCTGGCTACGCTATGAATGAGCCGGCAGCCGCGATCGGGACGAACGACCGGCAAGCGCTCCCATGCGGTCTGGCAGAGTTACCGGACGGACGCGAGGCACGGATACGCAATATTCACCGCGAAATGAAAGATCAACTTACAAGAACGCTCTATTACGCGAGAAGGGCAAGCCGGGGTTCTGGCGATCAAGCCGAAGCACTCAATGGACAGGCGTTCACCCGGCAGCAAGAGCATCTTAAGGGGTCGCTCACTTCAACGCGCAATGCAGAAGCGAGCCCGGCTGAACAAATCGATGAATTCAAGCAGAAGCTGCACCGAGAGTTTCAGGAACAGCGCGCCCAAACGCTCTTCTACGCAAGCAAAGTAGATCTGGAGCTGACTGATTCAACAGAATCGATCAACCGGAAATTGCACCGCGAACTGCAAGAACAGCGCGCCCAAACGCTGTTCTACGCTAGCAAGGTGAGTTTGAATTCAGCCGAGCAACGCGATGTATCGGCCGCACGCAGTCTTTGGCGACGAATTCGAGCGCGTGCCGGACTGCCGCGAATGGGATCGATACGGCGGGGAGCGAGGGCCTTTGTCGCCATCGTTTTCGAGGGAAAAGAATAGTTCCCCGCAGCCACGGCGGGCCGAATTCTCAAACCACTGCCAAAGCCCGCGCCGCATCCATGACGCGATCGATCGTGAGCTTCTCCAGGCAATCATGGTGACCCAGTGGGCAAACTCGTTTCCGGCACGGCGAGCAACTCAGGCCCAGGAATAAACTGCGCGCGCTGGCAGAAAGCGGGGGCGTATCCTCCGGAGACGTCGAGCCGTAGAGTGCGACGACCGGACGACCCGCAGCCGCAGCGACATGCATGAGGCCGCTGTCATTGGCGACAACGATGCGGCAACCGGCTGCAAGATCGACCACATCGGCGAGATCGGTTTTCCCTGCCAGATTTATCGCTGAGTTCGACTTGGAACAGATCGCTTCGGCCAGCAACTGCTCCCTGGCGGACCCCAGTACGACCGCCTGCAATCCCTGTGCGGCAAACCGGTCCGCCAGCCCCGACCAGTGACGTGACGGCCAGCGCTTGGCGGGTCCGTATTCCGCCCCGGGAGCCAAGCACGCGTAGCCGTCGCGCGCGAGCGACAACGATCGCAGCAGCCGCTGCTGATTGAGCTGATCAATCCGAAGGCTGGGCCGTAGCAACCTTGCGGCGTCTTCGAGAACGGCGGGATCGGCAAGGCCCTGGTAGGCGCGCGCAGTCGAACGCTTGAGGTGTCGCGGCAACTGCCTGACGTCGTTCAATAGCCCCCAGCGCCACTCTCGCAAGTAGCCGCAGCGCCGCGGCACCGCGGCGAAGTACGGCACAACCGCCGACTTCCAACTGCCTGGCAGAACGTAGGCCTGGCTGTATTGTCCAATGAGTTGTCTGCCGAACGCCGCTCGGTTGCCCAGCGCCAATTCACCATGGCTGAAGGGGGACGGGATAAAGTTTCGAACCTCTCTCATCCGAGAGATGAGCGGCCGGGACACACCCGGCGCAACGACGTCGATACTGACTCCCGGCTCATCTCGCGCCAGTGAAAGAAACAGGCTCTGCGCCATTACGATATCCCCAATCCAACTCGGGGCGATCACCAGAATCGCGCGGTTTGAGGGCATTTTCAAACCAATACCGGATGCATGTTTCAGCGAAATTGACGGAGCTCCGTGTATCATACTAACTGGGCGAACGGTCCAAAAACGTATTCGCAGCAACCTAGTGTGGCGTCGCGCCTTAATTGACCTGTTGGTGCCGCACAGGATTTGTCAATTGAGGCGCGCTGAACGCCACACTAAACCATTGTTTTCGCTAGTGGCCTTCATGTCTCGCCTAAATCGTCAGCGGTTGCGGCCAGCACGCCGATTTAGGCGAGACAGGCCACTAGTGTTC
>JAHJSN010000156.1 GCA_018830445.1 Alphaproteobacteria bacterium
CAGTCAACCGCTCTCAGGGACTTCTGATCGAAAAGCGGTACTAGATTCAATATTTTACTAGTACCCTCTGCTTTCAGAAGTTCGTCAAGGTGGTTGCCGCGAATGACTCACGAACTTCTGAAAGCGGGTACTAGTGTTCCGGGCTGACAGTGTTCCGGGCTGACATTCAGGTTCCCGGCAGGGAACCATATGTCAGAGTCGGAACACTAGGCTCGGGCGCGATAACGCATGGCGCCTAAACAGGCAGAAGCTCGGACAGCCTGGAAACCGCAATCGAACAGCAAAATCAAACCTTTGGAAACGACAAGAACGGGTTGTTCATCGCACGTTCAAAGTCTATTGCCGTATTATCTTGTACAGTTAAGTCCCGGAACCGACTGGATATTGCCTATACGCCAATATCGGGGTACGGACAAAGACCTCAGCCTGGAGACCACACACATGAAGAAATACGCACTTCTCTTTGCGGCGCTGATTATGTCTTTCGCCTTTGCCGCCAACGACTCCGCGCAAGCAGGAGCCATTTCGGCTCCGGGCCTGCTGTCCGCAGATATCGTCGGCACCGCCGCCGCCGGTCTTGTTCAACAGACCCATGGTTGGCACTGCAGCGTCCGCCGCGGCTGGGTTCCAAGCCTCGGCTACCGCGCCCTGCACCGTCACCGCGGCGCCTGCCGCCGTTATTATCGTTCAAGCCGCTACAGCCGCTGCCGCGCAAAATACGGCTATGGCTGGCGTTATCGCCGCTGCCTGCGCCGCGGCTGGTAAATCTCCCCGCTCAGCAAACTCGACGCCCCGGATCACACGCTCGTTTTCCGGGGCGTTATCGTTTGCCGTAGTCCCCGCCAGCTTGCCACCCGCCCGGCTCATGGCAACGGAGCCTGACAATCGCTTCCGATTTGCATTATTGCGATGTGCAAACGTTGCTGGAGCCTGACGCGGCCATCGATATGTGCCATTGAACGGACCTGTTACGGATTCGACGTTCGTTCGTTGCAATAGACAGCAGCCCGCCCCGAAGCGAAACCGAACCGCCTGCATAACCGAAGCTAAAGCCCAGAACCATCAGAGCCGGAAGCTCGAATTATCAATGCTGACGTCCCGCGGCTATCCACGCTCCGACATCAATCTGCCAAACGCCTTGACGCTTGGCCGCATCGCCGCCGTCCCGGTTTTCGTCTTGGTCCTGTATTTCCTGGATGGCGCGCTGGCGCGATGGACGGCGTTTGCTGTTTTCGCCCTCGCCTCTTTCACCGACTGGCTCGATGGTCACCTCGCCCGCGCCTTGCAGCAACAGTCGCGTTTCGGCGCCATGCTCGATCCGATCGCAGATAAGCTGCTGGTTGCTGCGGCCTTGTTGATGCTGGTTGCCGACAATACGATCTCCGGCGTCAATGTATTCGCGGCGTTGATAATCCTGTCCCGCGAGATCCTGGTTTCCGGTTTGCGGGAGTTCCTGGCGACCCTCAACGTCAAGGTCGCTGTCACGACCCTCGCCAAATGGAAGACGGCCATCCAGATGATCGCCATCGCCCTGTTGATTATCGCGCCGGCCTTGGCCGCGGCGCTTCCCTTGCTGTTACCGCTCGGCGTCGGCTTGCTCTGGATCGCGGCGCTGCTTACGTTGTGGACAGGAAGCGACTATTTCCGCGCCGCGATCCACCACGCTTCGAGCAGCAATGGGAGTTGATGAGCCCGACATGACCCTTGGCCCCGACACCAGCCGCAACGCCCCCAACGGTACAGAGGCGAACCGCGTTACGCTTCGCTATTTTGCCTGGGTTCGCGAAAAGGTGGGCCACGCGGAAGAGGAAGTCAGCCTCCCCCCCGAAATCGCAACCATCGCCGATCTTGTCGACTGGCTGCGCCGGCGCGGCGACACCTACGCGTCGGCTTTCGCCAGGCCCGAAGTGGTCCGCGCCGCCATTGATCAGACCCATGTCCGGACCGATGCCGCCCTTCACGGCGCCCGCGAGATCGCGTTCTTTCCGCCTGTCACCGGAGGCTGAAACGATGGCGGTACGCGTTGAGCCCCAGGATTTTGATATCGGTGCCGAAATCGCCAGCCTGACCTCCGGGCGCACCGATATCGGTGCTGTCGTTACCTTTACCGGCACTGTGCGCGGCGCGGCCGGCGGCCAGCCGATAACCTCGATGACGCTCGAGCACTATCCCGGCATGACGGAAGCCGAACTTGCCCGCGTCGAGGCCGAAGCCCATGACCGCTGGCCGTTGTCGGCAAGTCTCATCGTTCACCGGATCGGCGAACTCAGGCCCGGCGACAATATCGTCCTTGTCATCGCCGCATCCGCCCACCGCCATGCCGCTTTCGAAGCGGCCGAATTTCTGATGGATTACCTCAAGTCGCGCGCGCCCTTCTGGAAGAAGGAAGCCCGCCCCGACGGCAACGCCAGCTGGGTCGACGCCCGCGAGAGCGACACCGCCGCGGTGGAGCGCTGGCACAAGCGATCCGCGCCGAAAGTCTGAACCGCACGTGCGATTCGGGTAAGGCCCATATTAAGTTTAACGAATCCTTTACCCCTGACCGTCAAAATCACACACATGCCTGATGGCGTCCTGGAAATCGCCATCTTGTGAGTTGACTGTGATCGCCTAGAGACAGTGCAGCCTATCGCGTAGACGGGGGTCAACCGAATGGGTCAGACGACAGAGCGTGTGCTCAAGCACACGCTCACCAGCCTTTTTTGTGCAGTTATCTTCAGCTTTGCCGGCCAGATCGGCGGTGGCGGATCGGCCTATGCGGCCGGCCCGGACGCCGTTCCGGCGAGCAAGATGACTCGCTTCATTGTCGGTCTCGACCGTCACGCCGACTTCAACATCATCTCGTTGACGAAGCCGAACCGCGTCGTGGTTGAACTGGAAAACGTGCAAATCCAGCTTCCCCCACAACCCGAATCCGGACCGATAGGCCTCGTCAGCGGCTTTCACGGCGGCCAGTCCGGCGCCGGCAAATCTCGCATCGTCATCAACGTCACCGAACCCGTCGTCGTCACATCGACGAAGATCGAGCCGGTCGGCAAGAATTTCCATCTCAATGTCGAGATTTCACCCCTCGTTGGCCCGGAACCGGCCGCGCCGCGCAAATTGGCCGACGCCCCATTCGATCCGCCCAGCGCCCTTGGTGCAACCGGCATCCAGCCGCCGATGCCCCAGCATGCGGTTTCCCGCCAGGATCTGAACAAGCGCCGCGCCAAGCAGGTGATCGTTCTCGACCCGGGCCACGGCGGCCACGATAGCGGCGCCAAGAAAAACGGTGCGGTCGAGAAGGACGTCGTCCTCGACTTCGCCCTGACACTGCGCGACAAGCTCGTTGCCACAGGCCGTTACACGGTGCTGATGACCCGCGACAAGGATGAATTCATCGAACTGGGTGAACGCCGCAAATTCGCCGAGCGCAACAACGCCAACCTGTTCATCGCAATTCACGCCGACTACGCCAACTCATCCGCCAGCGGCGCCACCATCTACTCGCTGCGCGATTCTGTAGCGTCCAAATTGAAAAAATCAGCCGTGAAATCGGTCGGCCACATCGACCTGCCTGAAAAGTACGTGAAGACGGTCGATAAGGCCGACGGCAACGTCATCGGAAACATTCTATCCGATCTCGCCCAGATCGACGTTGAAGCGACGAAGGACCGCTCCGACCTGTTTTCGCGCTCGGTGATTCAGTTCATGGGCAACAAGACGAGCTTCCGCGCGAAGCCCCACCGCACAGCTGCCTTCAAGGTCCTCAAGACCCATCTCGTCCCCTCGGTCCTCATCGAACTGGCCTATGTCACCAACAAGGCAGATGCCGAACGGCTGAAATCCGAGAAGTGGCGCAATGAAGTCTCCGGCGGCATTGCCAGCGCAATCGACAACTACTTCAGCCATCAGGCCTCCCGCCTGCCGGTCTTCGCCGGGGTCAACTGACGTTGCGGGAACGTCGGCCGACATGCCGCGCTCGCAGATCACAAATCAAAAGGCCGCCGCCCGTTAGAGGCTGCGGCCTTTTCTTTGCGTGGCCGGCGTCGCTGTCGCACTCAGCCGCCGACTTGTACCGGATCAGGCGGGACTTGGAGGGTGGTGAAGTCGCAGGCGCCACAGGAGCAGAAACCTCCTGTCGCTATCGTGTGCGTTGGCACGGAACCGGGACGAACCTGTCGACGACTGGACGGAAACCGTATCTGGAAGGAGGCGCTTCAGCATGGGCCGCTCCATCTTCTTCAAAGGTACACGGCACCGCCGCAGATGCGTCTCACCCCAAAACCGCCCCCGACGCATTCTGTCGCTCTTGGCGAACGGAAGGGCGGCAAGGTCAGTCCTGCGGTGAAATTCAGCGATGCCTGAGTTGTCCAGGATGGCGATACTGCAAGTGGACTGTCTTCCCCGCCGGAGGAGCTATAGCCGAACGGTACCATCCAACACCGTGCGAACTCCATCCAGCCTGCGCCGGCGACATGTGGGCCTGACTTAGAAGACAGTAAGGGCATTGTGCCCCTTTCGGTCCTACGCGCACTTGGCAGGTTTCGGTGGAACACCGTTTTTTGGTGGTTGACCGAACCTGGAGAGGACCAAACCTCTCACACCTGCGACGTTAGGCGATTCGTGCGCTGGAATTATTACGGTTGCATAGCCATGGAGGTTGGAAGCCCACACCACGTGGCAACTTTGCAATAGTCGGCCCCGATTGCCTGACAGCAAGGCAGTCAGCAGTCCATGTTGCCGCTTTCCTGGCCGGACGCCCCAGGAACGAAAAATCCCGGAAAGCGAACCTTCCGGGATTTGATTGATCGCCGCAGGCAGAAACTTTGCCTTACACCCGCGCCGCCGAAGGCGTTTCGCTGCGCCGCGCCTCAGACTGCACCGCCTCCTGCACCTTTTCGAACGCCCGGACCTCGATTTGACGGATTCGCTCCCGGCTGACGCCGAATTCCGTCGAAAGGTCTTCGAGCGTCAGCGGGTCCTCGGCAAGCCGGCGCGCTTCGAAGATCCGCCGCTCGCGCTCGTTGAGCGTTTCGAGCGCCGAAGCTAGGTATTCGCGCCGGCGCACCAGCTCTTCGCTCTCGACGAGTTGCTCTTCCTGGTCGGGCGTGTCATCGACCAGCCAGTCCTGCCACTCGCCGCCAGACTCCGCATCCGCCCTGAGCGGCGCATTCAACGACGAATCTCCGCCGAGCCGGCGGTTCATCGACACCACATCGGCCTCCGGCACACCGAGCTTCTTGGCGATTGCCGCCACCTGATCGGGTCTGAGGTCACCTTCCTCGAGCGCCTGCATCTGCGACTTCGCCCGGCGCAGGTTGAAGAACAGTTTCTTCTGCGCCGCCGTCGTACCCATTTTGACAAGCGACCAGGACCGCAGGATGTATTCCTGGATCGACGCCCTGATCCACCACATCGCGTAGGTGGCCAGCCGGAATCCCTTTTCCGGATCGAAGCGTTTGACCGCCTGCATCAGGCCGACGTTGCCTTCGGAAATAACTTCCCCGATCGGCAGCCCGTAGCCGCGGTAGCCCATGGCGATCCGCGCGACGAGCCGCAGGTGCGACGTCACCAGTTTATGGGCAGCTTCGCTGTCCTCATGCTCCTGCCAGCTCTTGGCCAGCATGTATTCCTCGTTGGGCTCAAGCATCGGGAACTTGCGGATCTCATCGAGATACCGCGACAGGCCGACCGAACCGGAGCCAACCGTTGGAAGGGATTTCGTTGCCATTTCAAACCTCGCTTAGCACACCAGCTTCAAGGGCTGGGCACTTGACTGGCCACCTGGAAACCCTGCCCTGCAAGGCACCAGTGCTGAAAGCAGCCGGACATATATCCACCAAATTGTGGCGATTCCATCACGGAATGTTGCAGCACTTTACCGATCCTGACGAACCGCTTCAAAACACGACTGATCGCAAATGCGCGATGTGGCCGTGACAGCACTCAGTATGGAACGGAGCAAATTCCGCACTGGTTCCCCGCTCTTATGCCTTTTCCGGAAATATCCAAGCTTTGCCCGAGCCAACCCGGCTGCGGATTTCAACCTGTAGCCTGTCGCAGCGCCTCGATCAGCCGGGTCATATCCTCGGGCAGTTCGCTTGCAAACGCCATCGCTTCACCGCTTGAAGGGTGCTCGAAACCAAGTTCGGCGGCATGCAGCGCCTGCCTTCGCAACTGATGAAGGGCCTCGCGCGCCTCATCCGTCAGCCGCCGCGCGCTCGCCTTGAACCCGGTTCCGTACACCGGATCGCCCAGCACCGGATGCCGGATATGTGCCATGTGGACACGGATCTGATGCGTCCGCCCGGTCTCCAATTCGAGCCGCATCAGGGATACGAAATCCAGCCCTTCGGCATCCGGATATACCGCCTCGACATGATAATGCGTCCGCGCAAGCCGCCCTGCGGTCTCCGCCACCACCGCCATCTTCTTGCGGTTGGCCTGACTGCGCCCGAGCGGCGCGTCGACAACCCCGCTCGGCCGGTCCGGCACACCCCAGCACAGCGCCTGATAGGCCCGATGCAGCCGCCCATCGCGGCCGTGCTCGGCAAACTGTTGCGACAGTGATTTATGCGCCGCATCGTTCTTGGCGACCACCAGCAGCCCGGATGTGTCCTTGTCCAGCCGATGCACGATACCAGGCCGCCGAACGCCGCCGATCCCCGAAAGGCTTGCCCCGCAATGGCGGATAAGCGCGTTGACCAGAGTTCCGGTTGCGTGACCGGGCGCCGGATGCACGACCAGCCCGGCCGGCTTGTCGATCACGATCAGATCGGCGTCCTCGTAGACGACATCAAGTGAAATGTCCTCGCCCTTCGGCGTCGCCTCCTCGGCCTCCGGAACGGTAATCGAATAGCTTTTTCCAGGTTTGACCCGCTCACCGGCCTCCCCTATCGTCCCGCCGCCGGACGTCACCGCGCCCGTCTTGATCAGGGCCTGGATGCGCGACCTGCTGAGTTCTGGAATTTTCGCGGCAAGCCAACGGTCGATCCGTTCGCCGGCATCGTCCTCGCTGGCGACAAGTTGGCGTGAGGTCTGATTCAACCGCGGTTTCCCTTCCTTTTGCAACGATCAGCCAAGATGAACAGGCGCATTTCACGATGACGAAGCACGCCAGCAATGCCCCTGACAAGATCCGCCAGAAGGTCGGAGCGGATTCGGCAAATCCGGGCGGTGGCGATTTCAAGACCTGGATCAATCATCCCAAATCCGTTGCCCGGCTGCAAATCCTGGTCATCGTGCTCGGTATTCTCGTCGTCCTCGGCTTCCTGGCCGTCATCGGCCGCATCGCCTACCTGACACTCTACCTGCCTGGTTCCGGGACCGCCGCAACCTTGCCCGCTGATGCGCCCGCGACGCGCGCAGCGCGTATCCCGGTTCCCGCCGCCGGCGCCAACCAGGTGCTCGCAGTCACAATACCGGCTGGCGCAGTCGTCGAGGACATCCAGCCGATGGCCGACGGCTGGGTGATGGTCCGTTTCAAGGACCCGCGCGGCACCGGAATGCTGGTAATCGACCCGGCAACCGGCGCCGTTCTCAGAACCTGGCGCTTCGTGCCGGCGCAAAATTGACCCGTGCCGTATGTCGGCTCCGCTCACCGGCCGGAATCGATCGGGTAGCACTGGAAGCTTCCGCGGATCCTGCCATGACCGGCATCAGGTCGGTTCATGCTCCAGGCAGCACCCTGCGCCGTCACTTTCGCAGGTTTTATCGGCAAACGCGATAAGTCCCGTCCCGGTTATGCCGCGCCAGATCGACGTGGAAGTGATCGTGGTGGAAACGATCCGCGTCGGGACTTAGCACGGTAGCAAACCGCTCGCAGGCTCCCGAACGCACCGCGCGTAGGAACGCCTGTTCGTCCGCTGTGCCATGCCAGCCTCTCTTGACCGTGATCTTGCGACCATCCGCCAGCAGGAAAGCTGAAACGTCCAACGCATTCGCCATCCCATGCTCGGATAGCTTCGCCCCGGCAATGCCGTTGCGCGTCCGGCAGGAGTAGGAAGACGCAACGGTCAATTGCACGATACTGGTGCCAAGATACCGCGCGGCGGCCGGCGCAATGGAGTTCTTCACCCAGTCGTCGACCGAATTGACCATTGGGCAACGCAGGATCGCTGCCGGACGGAATGTCACGCGTCCATAGTCGGCTGCCGACATCTCGAACGGTTTGATCGCCCCGCAAACCCCAGGGCCGCCAAGATTGGAAACCGGGGTCAGAAAGGCGGTCTGCTGGACGCTGCCCGACGCCAGACAGGCCTGCTCGCTGCTATCCCGCCACGGTTCCTTTTCGGCAACGTATGACGGACCGCCTGCACAGCTTGCAATCAGCAGTGCCAACGGCAGTAACAGCACGACGTGAACTGGTACAAACGGGACTTTCCACATGGCGCGACTCTAGGCCAGCCATTCTGAAAACAACGTGAACGCCATTTGACCTGACCTGCAATTGAAGGTCCAAAAAACTCCCCGCGCCCCGTCCTGAAACGAAATTTAGGTTTTTGCACATCGCCATCAGGGAACCGCACTCCCATCACAAATTGGCAGCCGGGCCTGGATGAGGCGCAACGGTGTTCATTTGCTGTCCCGCCCAGCCTGCCGCTGCCACTGATTGACACCCCCCGTTGCGGCACCTTGACGGTTGACTTTTCCACAGGGCGCCGCGCGCGAATCACGCGGTGCGGGACTCTTGGCTTGCGACGTGGTATGAAGATTATGCCTGGGCAGCCGTAGGTTGCGGTTGATTGCTGAGCCTGAAAGTCAGGTTTCTCATATCACCGGGAGCGGTAAAGAGTTTGTCGTGCGTTGGTAACGAGTATTGCGTTTGCGCCGGTCGTCCCGGTCAGGACTGTAATTCTGCGATGTCTGCCTTCGCCCAGTGCGCTCGGTCTTCCCCTGAGGTCTAGCGCGCCAAAGTAATCGCCGCGTAACTGGCGGATCTGGAAGACCCTGCATCGGCGTATTCGATGCGGTTGACGGTGTTGCGTTACCTGCGTCGTACAGTTCGGAGAAGGAAACGACTCCAACGAGCGTAAGGCCCCGCTTTTTGCATCCGGTTCGCTGAGGACAACCCCCGCGTTTGTCTCCTTCCCAGCCGACCCGAGGTGACTTGGCGGGGCTTGCCTTTTGGGAGAACGGCTGCGACCCCGCAGCGCCACTCCCCGGTTAATGCCCATGGCGCAAGACTGCTCCTCCCCCGTCCCGCTCCTGCCACCTCGCGGATCGTGAAGCTTGCCCATTCCAGGCTCCGGGTATGTCCCCGGGGCCGTACTGATTTTGTCAGCGATACCGTTCCAGAAATGCCAGCACGGCTGCTTTGTAGGCCTTGTCCCCGACCGCCTTCATGTGATCGCGGCCTGGAATGACGAACGCCTCCGCCGTTGGAATGAGCTCGGCAAGGTCCTCCGCCGACCCGCCGATGACGTCCTCGCTTCCAACAGCCACCAGAACAGGGCATGAAATCCGCCCGACTTCGTCACGGCTGATCGGATCGCGCGAAGATCTGATGCAGGCCGCCAATGCCTGGAGATCACTTTTTGTCTGCTCGGCAAACGCCCGGAATGTGCGAGCAGTGGGATTGACGACATCTTCGATGCTCGGCGCTTCAAGCGCATTCGCAATCGGACCTGTGCCGGCCATGCCGCGCACCATGTTGATGCCGAGCCCGGCAAACACCGCGCTTTTGACCAATGCGGGATGCTTCAATGTCAGGAACGCGGTAATCCGCGCGCCCATCGAATATCCCATCACGTGAGCCTGCGCGAGGCCCAGATGCTCGATCAGCCGGCGCACGTCTTCAGCCATCAGCGGGCCGCCGTACATCGAAGGGTCATGCCGCTTTTCGCTTGTTCCGTGTCCGCGATTATCGATCGCGATGACCCTGTATCCGGCGCCGGTCAGCGTGTCGATCCAGCCAGGCGCCACCCAGTTCGTCGCAACGTTGGAAGCAAAACCGTGCACCAGAATGACTGGAACGCTGTCAACGGCCGCCACCGTCGGCGCCGAGTCGAGATAGGCGATCGAGACGCCTTCGGAGTCGAAAGTCTTCATTCCACCTGCCTCGCCGTTAAGCAATAATCGGGACGCAACCTAATTGTCGCGCAATTCCATTCTATCCGGGTCTACCATTTCATCCTCGGTGTCGCTATCGTCGCGCCGTTGAAAACGCCAACAAAGAGAGCACTATGGCTGCGAGCAAAATCCCTCATCTGGCCAACGACGGCGGCGTCGAGAAGATTTTCGTCGGCGTCAAGGAATTCCAATGCATGGGCGCAAGGTCACCTTTCGATCATCCCCACGTCTACCTCGACATGGGCGCCGACGATCAAATCCTGTGCCCCTACTGCTCCACGCTCTATATCCACGATAAGCAGCTCACGGCCGAGGAAAGCGACCCCAAGGGCGCCATCGTGGCTCTTGCAGACGAAGTCGCCGCGTGATGGCAATTTCAGGCGGCCCGTGAGGGTGCAATGAGGGTTCTCATCAGCGGCGGCGGCATCGGCGGCCTTGCCGCCGCACTCGCGCTTGCTCGCACAGGCGCTGAAGTCACTGTCTTTGAAAAACGCGGCGATCCGCGCGAAGAAGGCGCCGGCATCCAGATTGGACCCAACGGCACCCGCATCCTCTCGATCCTCGGTGTCGCCGGCCGCCTGCGCCCGCTGATCGCCACCCCCCGCTCGCTTTGCATCCACGACGGTCCATCCGCCGAGCGGCTGAGCGAGCTGCCGCTCGGCGGTTGGCTCGAACAACGCCACGGCTCCTCCTACTGGGTCGCTCACCGTGCCGACCTGCACCACTGTCTTCTGACGGCCGCGCAAGCCGATCCCCTCATCGACCTGAAGCGCGGCATCGCGGTCGACTCCGCGCACACCTACCCGGACGAAATCCTCGCTCTCTCCAGCTGCACCATCGTTGGCGCCGGAGACGTCCTGGTGGCAGCAGACGGAATTCATTCCACCCTGCGCGCGACGACGATCTCCGCGCCGCCCCCACGCTATTCAGGCAAAAGCGCGGCGCGAACGGTCATCCCGATCGACGAGGCTCCCGCGGCAATCGCACGAATGAGCGTCGGCATCTGGCTCGCACCCGATGGCCACGTCGTCCACTATCCGGTCCGTGCCGGCACCGAACTGGCGATCGTGGTAATCCGCGATGAGCCAGGCGAAGCCACCGGCTGGTCAACCGAAGTCTCACCGGCTTGGCCCCAGCAAGCTGTCTCCGGTTTTGCAACGCCGGTTCGCAACCTCGTCGCCGCTGGGAACTGCTGGCGCAAATGGGCGCTGCCCCGGTTTCCTGAGTTGCCAAGCTGGATTAGCCGACGAACAGTACTGCTCGGCGACGCAGCCCACCCGGTTCTGCCCTTCCTTGCCCAGGGCGCAGTCCTCGCCCTCGAAGACGCAATCACGCTGGCGCGCTGCCTGTCGGATTTGGGCCTCGAGCGGGGCAACAATGCTTCGCCCGAAAGCCAGGTGCAGCAGGCACTTTCCAAGTATGCGGCAACCCGCCGGCCCAGAGCCGCGCGCGTCCGGGCCGCGTCGAAGCGCAACGGCGAAATCTACCACATGTCGGGTGCTATGCGTTTGGCGCGCAACACGGCCCTGCGCCTGACGCCACCGGCAAATCTGATGGCAGGTTATGACTGGCTGTACGGATGGAAACCCGGCGATTGAAATTGCCGTGCGCCAAGCTCAGTTGCGCCAGAATTCGATCCGCAAGAGCACCAGCACGGTGAACAGTTCCAGCCGCCCCATCATCATGGCAAACGACAAGATCCATTTCGCCAGCGGCGGCAGCCCCGAATAGTTCCCCGACGGCCCGACGATCTCCCCGAGCCCCGGCCCGACGTTCCCGACGGCCTGCGCCGAAGCCGAAAGCGCGGTGACGAGATCGAGCCCCATCGCCGCCAGAACGACCGTGAACAGTCCGACCGTCGACATGTAGATTGCCAGGAACGCAACGACGGAAAACGGCACGTCGGCAGGCAGCCGCCTGCCGTTGTAGACGAGCGTCACGACACGGTTCGGACTCATCAGATGAACGAAGTGGCTTCGGATCAGAAGCCCCGTCACCTGCAACCGGTAGATCTTGATGCCGCCGGTCGTCGAGCCCGCACACCCGCCAACGAACATCAACAGGAAGAACAGACCGATAGCGAACGTGCCCCAATCGGTATAATCGGTACTGGCGTAACCGGTCGTCGTTACGATCGAGGTGACGTTGAAGGTCGCCTTGCGTAACGCTTCGGCGAAGTGCATCTCGCGGGCCGTCATCAGCCAGAACGTGACGATGAGACATACCCCCAGAAGGAAACCGAGCAGCCCGCGGACTTGGGCATCTTCGAAGATCGCCGATGGGTTGCCGCGCCACGCCTTGATGTAGACGACGAATGGCAGCGACCCGAGGATCATGAAGACGATGCACGCCCATTCAAGCGGCGCCGATTTGAAGAACCCGAAACTTTCGTCATGCGTGGACAGGCCCCCCGTTGAAACAGTCGTCAGTGCATGGCACACGGCATCGAAAGCCGTCATCCCGAGGGCGCCATACGTCAGACTGCAGGCGATGATCATCGCCACGTAGAAACTTGCGATCGCGGTTGTGAGTTCCAATGCGCGCGGCAAGACCTTCTCCGATCGGTCCGATTGCTCCATCTGGAACAACTGCATGCCGCCGACCCTGAGGAACGGCAGCATGATCATCGCCGTGACAATGATCCCAAGCCCGCCGAGCCCCTGCAGGATCGCCCGCCACAACAACACGCCGCGCGGCAGCTGGTCGAGCTTGGTCAGCACCGTCGAACCGGTTGTCGTCAGGCCGGACATCGCCTCGAAATAGGCATCCGTATAATTGAGCCCGACGCCGATGAAAGGCATTGCCGCGAACGCCGCCACCACGACCCAGCACGCCGTGGTCAACAAGAACCCATCCTTGACGCTGAGCTGAACCGGTTGATCGTCCTGGTTGGAGAGGATCAGAAGCCCGCCGATGAAGAACGTCGCGATGGAGGACGAAAAGAAGACCAGCCAATCCGCATCGCCGTCGGCAAAGTCGACCAGCGCCGGCAACAGCATCGCGAACGCAATGGTGCACAACAGCAGGCCGAGGGCCGAGAAGATCGGACGCAATTGCAGCAAGGAAGCGGCCCCATTTCATCGGCTGTTGGCGTTAACTCGGGCAGCACAACTGCCACCCGCGAGGAACCTGCGTGAGCCGGCCCACTCTGCGGGATCTTGGTAAACCAAGCGTCAAGAAGCCGGGATAGTCCATTGCACACAGTCTTAAGACAATCCCATACATTATTGACGTGATGTCGCAATTTGATAGGCAACACGCTTGCGACATGGGCGCCGCACAAACCGCCAGAGCCAAGCCTATGGCGCACCGTAACCGCCGCCCGTCGGGGTTATCATCACGAAAAGGTCTCCGGGTTTGAGTTCCCTTTCATCGCATCCGGAGAGGTTTTCGACCGTCCCGCCGGCGCGCTCGATAAGGTTGCTGCCGCAACGGCCCGCCTCGCCCCCGGCCACACCTGGCGGCCGAAGCTCCCGGTAACCCGAAAGGATCGCCATGTGCATCGCTTCGAGAAAGCGGATCCGCCGCTTCGTCCCATCCCCGGCGCTGAAGCGACCTTTGCCACCCGATCCGCGCTCGATACTGAACTGATCCAGCACCACCGGATAACGCAACTCGAGGATTTCCGGATCGGTCAGCCGCGTATTGGTCATGTGCACCTGCACCGCCGATACGCCATCGAAACCTTGTCCGCCCGGAGCGCCTGAACATATCGTCTCATAATACTGACGCCTGTCATCGCCGAACGTGAGGTTGTTCATGGTGCCCTGCGACGAACCAAGCCCTCCCAGCGCCATGAACAACGCATTGGTTACGACCTGACTCGTTTCGACGTTGCCGGCGACCACCGCCGCCGGGTAACGGGGCTTCAGGAACGAACCATCCGGCACCACGATCTCAAGCGGCCTGAGGCACCCGGCATTCAGCGGGATTGCCTCCCCGGTCATCACCCGGAATACATAGAGCACGGCAGCCCGGGTTACCGGTTCGGGCGCGTTGAAATTATCGTCCCGCATCTCGGACGTGCCGCTGAAATCGATTCGCGCCGAACGCATTGCGCGGTCTATCGAAATCTTGACATGGACTTCGGCCCCCGTATCGGTTCCAACGACAGCCTGTCCATCTTCCAGGCGCGCGATCAGCCGCCGAACGCTTTCTTCCGCATTGTCCTGCACGTGGCCCATGTAGGCGGTCACGACATCGCGGCCGAAGTGCGCGATCATCTTCGCGATCTCCTGGGCACCCCGCGCGTTGGCTGCCACCTGCGCCTTGAGGTCGGCGATATTCTTGTCGGGCTGCCGTGCCGGATATTGCGCGCCCGTAAGCAGTTCGCGAATTTCGGCTTCCCGAAAACGTCCATCCTCAGCAAGCTTGAAACAATCGATCAGCACGCCTTCTTCGTCGATCCGCTTCGCGCGCGGCGTCATCGATCCAGGCGTCAGCCCGCCGATATCCTCATGGTGACCCCGGCTTGCGACATAAAAAAGGATGTCGCGTGCCGCTCCGTCGAAAACGGGAGTCACGACAGTCACGTCGGGAAGATGGGTGCCGCCGTTGTAGGGCGCATTCAAAACATAGACGTCTCCGGAGCGCATCGCGCCACGCCGTTCGCGGATAACGGTTTCGATAGCTGCATCCATTGATCCCAGATGCACCGGCACGTGCGGAGCATTGGCCACAAGCCCGCCATCGGGATCGAACAGCGCGCACGAGAAGTCCAGACGCTCCTTGATATTGACCGACTGTGCCGTGAGCTTGAGCGCTTCCCCCATCTGCTCGGCAACCGCCATGAAGAGGTTGTTGAACACTTCAAGCAGGACAGGCTCGACATCGGTACCGTGCGCACGCCGCCTCTGTTCGCTTACCCGCCGCAGCACGAGATCGTTTTGTTCGCTCACTTGCGCCCGCCAGCCTGGTTCCACGATGACTGTCTGGTTCGGCTCGATGATCCGACCCGGCCCATCCACAACTGCGCCCGCACTCAGATCCTCGCGCCGGAATGTGTGAGCTTCATGCCAGCGGCCCCGCGAATAGAACCTCCCCCGCACGCCCAATGGTGCCGCCTCTGCCGAAGATTTCCCCGCCGGTTCACCGAGCTGCGCACCTGAGCCGACCCCATCGGCCCCGTGCCCCGGCGCCGTTGCCTCGACTTCCACCGCTGCCAGCACAAGCGCCTTTTCTGGCGACAGGAAACCGAACCGACGGCGATGCTCTTCCTCGAAATCCCGCCGCATGAGTCCGGGTTCCGACACATCGACAGGAAACGCGGTATCAGTTCCCGCATAACGCAGATGCGCAAACGAGCGGATGGCGATGGCATCGTGCTCGGCGCCCTCATCGAGAAGCTCCCCGGTGACCTCGTTACCGAGGCGCCACGCAGCTGCCTCAAGCTGCACCATCGCATCGTCTTCGAAAGCAAGTTCAAGCGACCGCTCGCGGCTCGCACGCAGATCGGCAAGTCCCATCCCGTAAGCCGACAGCAGCCCGGACAATGGGTGGATCAGCACAGTCGCGATCCCCAGGCTGTCGGCGATCAGGCAGGCGTGCTGTCCACCCGCCGCGCCGAAGCAGTTGAGCACGTATTCGGTCACGTCATGGCCGCGCTCAACGGAAATCTTCTTCACCGCGTTGGCCATATTCTCGACCGCGATGCGGATGAACCCATCTGCGACGTCCTCCGCGCTTCGCCCGTCCCCGATCTCGGCGGCAAGCGCGCTGAACGACTCTCGCACGGCCAGCTCGTCGAGAGGTTCGTTCTGCTCCGGCCCGAAGATCTCGGGGAACATCGAAGCGCCGAGCTTGCCGAGCATCAAGTTGGCGTCCGTGACGCACAACGGACCGCCGCGCCGGTAGCACTTCGGTCCCGGATTGGCACCTGCGCTGTCAGGGCCGACGCGGAACCGCTGCCGGTCGTACGACAGCACCGACCCGCCGCCCGCCGCAACCGTATGGATCTGCAGCATCGGCGCCCGCATGCGCACGCCAGCCACTTCCGTTTCGAACGTCCGCTCATACACCCCTGCGAAGTGCGCAACGTCGGTCGAGGTGCCGCCCATGTCGAAGCCGATCACCTTGTCGAAGCCTGCCCGCTTCGCTGTCTCCGCCATGCCCACGATGCCGCCCGCCGGGCCGGACAGGATCGCGTCGCGGCCACGAAACAAATCGGCCGCCTTCAATCCGCCGGAAGAGGCCATGAACATCAGCCGTGGCGCTTCGGCCCCTGCGCTGCTCTCGTCGTCCTCTGCCAACGCGCCCGACACCCGCTCGACGTAGCGCCGCAAGATCGGCGACAGGTAGGCATCGGCCACCGTGGTATCGCCCCGCGCAACGAATTTGATTAGCGGCGAGACTTCGTGGCTGACGGAAACCTGCTCGAAACCAACCTCGCGCGCGATCAGGGCGGCACGTTTTTCGTGTGCCGGATAGGCATAGGCATGCATGAAGACGATAGCGACAGCCAAGACGCCTTCAGAGCGCGCACCTACCAACGCCTTGCGTAAGGCATCTTCGTTGAGCGGCTTCTCGATTGTGCCGTCGGCGCGGACACGCTCATTCGCTCCGATCACCATCGAGTAGAGCATGGCGGGCTTGACGATCTGCCGCGCGAAGATATCCGGCCTCGCCTGATAGCCGATCTCCAGGTGATCTTCGAGGCCAGCGGTCGTCACCAGAACGGTCGGCTCCCCTTTGCGTTCCAGAAGCGCGTTGGTCGCGACCGTGGTGCCCATCTTGACGCTGGCGATCCGCTGCGAGGGAAGCGCGGCCCCGCGCGCGGCACCAAGCAACCGCCGGATTCCTTCGAGAGCCGCGTCGTCATAGACTCCGGGGTTTTCCGAGAGAACCTTGTGTGCGTGGATAGCCCCTTGCGGGTCGACTCCGATGACGTCGGTAAAGGTCCCGCCGCGGTCGATCCAGAACTGCCATTTGCCGCCGGCAGGATTGTCGGGATGTGAAACGTCTTCCGCCATTCGCTCGCAATCGCCCTCCGCCTGCGCCGCACCGTTACCGGACTTTGTGCGCGGGTCACAGGAAAGGTCAACGACTGCGGTTACGAATGGACCACCGGCCCTTCAATCGCGCGGGCGGCAGCAAGTCTAAATGTCGTAGATCATGTGGATTGCCGCCGGCGCTTCAGCAGCCCAGCCGGGATAAAGCACGTCCGAACGACCGTTCGTGGACCAGACGGCGAGCGCCGCCGCTGCGGCCACGGCAACGAAAATGCTCTTCATGTCTCCTCCCATCCCGCTCTATCGAACGGGGGTACTTCCTCCAAACGCGCCCTGTTGCGTGCCGCTCCCACCAGCGGCCACATCTCTTATACTTTGGGCTTACTGCACTTTAGCGCCACTGCAGTTGCCGCGTCAACGCAGCGCCAGGAGTTCTCCCATGACATTTGCGTAATGCGAGACAGCGGAAATCGGCCACCGCTCGCGTTCAGCACACGAACGTAGCTCACTGGGCTCGGATCGCAGACGTAGGCAGGTGCGATCTCTGCCAATCTCTTTAGAACCGGGGGGCGACTATATTGCTGAGGGAATGCAGCGATGTCCGCAACCCTATCCACGGCCGGTCGGGTCCCCAAAAAATCATATCGAACCCGCAAACAGCCAACGGCCCGGCTAGGAATTCAGCCGGTTCGCCGTAATCGTCGATCAGTTCGTTGGGCTGAACCCTCAACGCTTTTTCGAGCAGCTAATGTTCTGGATCGAACATTTGAGTCCCGGGTGGAGGTCGTCAAATGTTTGTGAATCCAGAACACAATCAAAAGGTTGCCTAGTCTTCTGGGCTGACAGTGTTCCGGGCTGACATTCAGGTTCCCGGCAGGGAACCATATGTCAGAGTCGGAGCACTAGGTCCGTTTCAATTGCCCGGCCGTTAGACCTCTGCGCGGACTGCTCCACCACTGAAAATCCGGACGGAACTCAATCTGTGGCGGGGCCGCGACGAGCCGCCGTGAAAGCCGATCGGTCGCCCGGCCCACCGCTAACTTCAAGGATTTAGAACTCAAACGCGGCCCTCGGCAATATGCCGCCGCTGACTTGCACATTGACAACCCGCAATCTTTTTCTAGCTTGGCACCGCTAGTGTTCTGGATCAAACATTTGATTCCCGGGTGGAGGTCGTCAAATGTTTGTGAATCCAGAACGCAATCAAAAGGTTGCCTAGTGTTCCGGGCTGACATTCAGGTTCCCGGCAGGGAACCATATGTCAGAGTCGGAACA
>JAHJSN010000157.1 GCA_018830445.1 Alphaproteobacteria bacterium
CAATCTCGTCGAGCGCTTCTTCTGCAATCTCAAGCAATACCGCGCCATCTCAACGCGCTACGACAAGCTCGCCAACACTTTCCTTGCCGCCGTCGCGCTGGTTTGCGTACTGTTCTGGCTCAACTGACGACAGGCCCTAGTCTTCTGGGCTGAGTGTTCCGGGCTGACATTCAGGTTCCCGGCAGGGAACCATATGTCGGAGTCGGAACACTAGTCTCCGAACGCCTGCCGCAGCATGTTCATCTGCGCCGCCACCGGGTTGCTGACCGGCATATCATCGGGGCACTCGCCTCCGGTCTTGGCTTCTGAAGACGTCACAGCCCGGTCGAGCCTTACGATCCGATCGTGCAGCGCGAAGCTGCGCTCGATGAGGTCCTGCAGCGCCTCGGGAAGCTCATCGAAACGCTTGATGTGTCCAGGCCGGCCCAGCGCCTTCAACTTAACGCGCTGGCGTTTGCGCTTGGCTTCCTCACGATCGATTTCGCCCTCTTTCAGCGCGCGGCGGATCAACAGCCACGAGGCAAGATCGAGAAGTCGCGTCGTCAGACGCATGCTTTCGGTTGCATAGAGCACCGATAGCGGAGGCTTCAAAGCTTTCGAATCGCGCCGCCCGGCCCCATCGAGGTAGGCCGCGACTTCCTCGACAAGGGCCATGCCCTCGCGGAATACCTGATCAAACTGGGCCGAAGCCTCGAATTTTTCGCCGAACGAGACCGTCACCCGGTCTGCCGCAAGGCCATTCTGCACGCTTTTAAACTCGCTCATGTCACACAACGCTACTTGAGTTATCGAACCCGTCACCAAGATTACGCGGAAAACCTACCCTCGGATAGTTAACAAGAAGGCCCAAAACGAGGCAGTTTTTCCGTTCTCCACACTTGCCCCTGCAAGAGCGATGCTAGCTGGACACTTCTTCAGGGCGCCTATAGCCACCAACACTGCGCAAGCTTACGTTGGGCAGGTTGCCCAGGCTTGGCCATCGGCCAAGGCGTCCGACGCCCGGATCGCTTGGCGCTTGGCAACCCTGAAGCGCGGATGTGCCGAACGTTTGGCCATCCGGAGCATAACGGAAATTCGTCATGGCGCAGATGTCGCCGTGAAGCGGTGATGGGCATCCGCAGCGTCCCCAAAAAAAGGAGCCGCAAACGCAAGCGTCTGCGGCTCTTTAGTCAACAGGGAGGCGTCAAAAGAAGGTGGCGTACCACCTTCACAATCCAGAAGACTGGATGACTTTCACCCTATGCCGTTATGTTTAAGGAAGACTTACTGAACAGGTGTTTTTGGGATGCATGTGGAAGCCGGGCGAATGTTGTGCCGACAACAGGATTTGGTGCCATGCAACCGCATCGGGGCAATAATCCTGCGAATGCGGCCGAGCGCTTCTACTCGGCGGACAACTGTTCGCTCCAATTCAGGTCAACCAGCGTCGAGGCTTGTTTTTCGGCAGCTGCCGCCTCGTCTACCCGCCCAAGTGCTGCAAGAATATTTGCTTTCAACTGCATGCTGGACCGCGTCGCATACCGGCCAACGAGCCGCAATCCTGCTTCGACCACCTCCAGCGCCTCGCCGTTACGCCCCTGAAGATGCCAGACCAGAGCAAGGTTGTGATAAGCCTTCTGATAGGTCTTATCGACGCTGATCGTCTTCTTGAAATGCAACTCGGCCGCTGCGTATTCGCCGCGATGGGCAAGAGCAACGCCCAGGTCGTCATGCGCCTCCGCATTCGCAGGGTCGAGTTCGATGGCGCGCATCAGGTCGGCTTCTGCCAGTTCGAATTCGCGCTTCCAAAGGTAGCGGACGCCGCGTTTGGTATAGGCAAGCGAGCTTTCCGGGTTGCGCGAGATGAAGACCGATAGATCTGCAATACCTTCATCAATGCGCCCCTGGCGGCCAAGCGCCAAACCGCGGCCGAAAAAGGCCTGATCGAGCCCGGCGTCAAGAGAGATAGCTTTGGAGAAATCATCGACCGCCTTCGCGAACTCCAGCGCCTCGAAATAGGCTTCGCCCCGCTTGATATACGCAGCCGCGTCGCGCGGCGTAAGCCGTAGCCGGCTGGTGTGAACGGCAATCCTCTCACGCAGCTGATCTGCCAGGTCGAGGCTCGGCTCGGCGGCTGTTTCGGCACTGCGAAACCCTGGAATGCCGGAAACCGGGTTGAGGTGCGCGCCGGCTCTGAACGGCACCATCCCAAAGCAGGCAACATACTCTTCGCTTGCCGCCAGTGACGGCGACGTGCCGACATCCGGCATTTCATTGGATATATCGACGACCTTGCCGAACCAAGTTCCGCTGCACCGTTCGTAGATCCAGGCACCAGAAGCATCGAACTGGCGAAAGGCGCTGAGATCGGAATCGTATCCGTGCAGGCTGACCAGCGTCTGGATCGGCGCGTTGCGGAACCCGGGCAGGTATCTCGCGCTGTAGTCCCTGAGCAGCCGTCCATCCTGCCCGTAGAAGAAAACCTCGATTGTGTGAATAGTCTCCGGTGCGGCCTGCTCGAATCGTATGCGGCTCAGCAGCAAGCCGGTCTCCCGGTCGAGATAAGAGACTTGGCGATAAAATTCGGGAAGCCCGCTATAGCCACCAGAGCGTTCTTCCGTGGCGACGTTGTGGGTCTTGATCAAATGTTCGTGGACGCGGACCAGACGTTCAACGAACACGTTCCACTTGCCGGTCGTTGTGTCGTCGACCGTGAGGTCATTGCTGCGCTCCGCAGCAGCTGCGGGCCATGCGAATGTCACGATTGCAACCAGCAGCAGGGCATCGCGGCGCTTAGACATCTTGGTCCACTCCCCGTTTTGACAGAATTTCGGTGGCGGGCTGTGGTTAGCCTAGTGTTCTGGATCAAACATTTGATTCCCGGGTGGAGGTCGTCAAATGTTTGTGAATCCAGAACACAATCAAAAGGTCTAGTGTTCCGGGCTGAGTGTTCCGGGCTGACATTCAGGTTCCCGGCAGGGAACCATATGTCAGAGTCGGAACACTAGTACCCGCTTTCAGAAGTTCGTGAGTCATTCGCGGCAACCACCTTGACGAACTTCTGAAAGCAGAGGGTACTAGTAAAATATTGAATCTAGTACCGCTTTTCGATCAGAAGTCCCTGAGAGCGGTTGACTG
>JAHJSN010000158.1 GCA_018830445.1 Alphaproteobacteria bacterium
TGTTCTGGCTCAAACATTTGATTCCCGGGTGGAGGTCGTCAAATGTTTGTGAATCCAGAACACAATCAAAAGGTTGCCTAGTGTTCCGGGCTGACATTCAGGTTCCCGGCAGGGAACCATATGTCAGAGTCGGAACACTAATGACCTCCAATTCGCGGTTCGGAAAACCGTGTCTGGGAACCGTGTCTCTGCGCTAAGTCATTGAAAAGATGGTACCGCCTGGTAGATTTGAACCACCGACCTCTAGATCCACAATCTAGCGCTCTAACCAACTGAGCTAAGGCGGCATTGCGGGCGCGAAGAGCGCCTTCGGAAGACCCGCTAGAAACATCGTTCGGGGGGGCTTCGTCAAGGGGAAATAGCGTATCGCCCGCGGCATGGGAAGGGGGGAGCGTTCCTGGGGATGAAGCCACCGACAGATACTGCGCCACTTGCAACTTCAAGTGAGCCGTTTAGCGTAGCTGTTCGGTCTGCCGGGAACCGGCCTTGCCGCGGATCTGCAACCGCTCAGAAATCCTCGAGATTGCAAACAACATGGCGCCTTCCGACACCAGCGACGACGACAGGGCTGCCGGCAGGCCCCCGCAGGGCGAGGCTGAAAGCAATCCGGTGGCGGCAGAAGCGAGACGCATGCCGCAACGGCGCTCCTACATCCAGAAGATGGCGCATGAGCTGAAGACGCCTATTTCGGCCATCGTCTCGGCCTCCGAAATCATGCGCGACGAACAATTGGGCCCGATCGGCGACGCGCGCTACCGCGGCTATGTGGCCGATATCCACGACAGCGCGCGGTTGATGCTGGCGGTGATCGACCGGATGTTAGAACATCGCGGGCGCGAGCCGACGCCAGATATGTTCGACTTCGCCGAAATCGATCCGCTCGAATTGTTGCACGCCACCGTTTCCTCGATGCTGCCGCTGGCGGAACGCGCGCGTATCCGCCTGAAACTGGTGGAGGCCGAAGAGCAATTGCCCAACATCATCGCGGACAGCGTGGCGGTCAGGCAAATGCTGATCAACCTGATGACCAATTCCCTGAAATTCACCCAGGAAGGAGGAGAAATCGTCGCGCGTGCGACCATTGGAAGCGACAGGTCGGTTACGTTCGAAGTCCGCGACAACGGTCCGGGCATGGACCAGAAGCAGATCAATGACGGGCTCGGCGGTATTTTGGCAGAGGGCGAAAAGCGGCAGGGCGGTGGACTTGGCGTCGGGCTGCCGCTGGTCCAGTCGCTTGCGACGGCGAACGGAGCGCGCTTCGAGCTTCAAAGCGAACCAGGCAAGGGTACGGCGGCCAGGATCATTTTCCCAAAGGCGCAAACCACGGCGGGATAGCCGTCCGACGCTGACGGCTGGTTCGCAGGAAGCGGACCGGACCACCAGTTCAGTCGTTTGTTGGCAATCGGGATTCGCAGACATTCGACGATCTTCGCCCGGGATCAAAGTTCCAAACCAGAACACGAACTTGTTCACTCCAATTGAGATTCATCATTGGGGCGAGACGTACGTTGCATTAGTAGAGACCCTGACACCGCTGCCCGGCGCGTGTTCGCTGCCTTCATACGGAGTAGGTACCCAATGAACCGACTGCTCACCGCATGCCTTGCCTTCGCGATTTCGACGGCGGCGGCAATCGCCGATCCGAAGTCGGAGCATCGCGACGATCAAGCCGACTTCGTGCATGAAGCGCCGGCGGCGCCCAGCGAAGCTTGGCTGCTGGCGGCGGGCGGGCGCATCTATGACAAGTGGTGGGAGGCGCTGGACCGCGAGGCCCCCGTGGCAACGCACCCGTCCTACCCGGCCGAGGGCAAAAAAAGTGGCGCCGATACATGGCGCTGCAAGGAATGTCATGGCTGGGATTACAGAGGCAAAGACGGACGCTACGGCGGCGGAAGTCACTACACCGGCATCAAGGGCATCGACGGCGCAAAGGGCAGGGATGCCGCCGACATTGCCCAGTTGCTGCGTGGCAAGTTGCACGGCTACACAGCGGAGATGCTGCTTGACGATGAACTCCAAAGGATTGCTGCATTCGTCAGCAGGGGGCAGGATCCCACTCACCAGTTCGTCGATCCGAAGACGGCAAAGGTCAGGGGTGACGCTGTATCCGGAAAGGCAATTTTCCAGACCGTCTGTGCGGCTTGCCACGGCTTCGATGGGCGGCTACTCAATTTCGGCACCGTCGAGGAGCCGATCTATGTCGGGACCGACGCCAGTGCGCTGCCCGATGAGATCCTGCATAAAATCCGCAACTCCCATCCCGGGGCGGCCATGATCAACATGCGGGCGTTCGCAATCGAGGATGCCGTGAACGTACTCGCCTACGCACAGACTTTGCCAAAGAAATGAACTGGCTCACCCGCCTTCCCATACCGTCGCTTGGCGATGCGACCCGCCGCATCGGCGGGCTTGGGCGCAGCGTAACGCGGTGGCGGGCGAAGCGGCGTGCGTCGCCGATGTGGACCGCCGTGGTCGCCGTCATCATGGCGGTGATGGCGCTGCCGCTGATCACAGTGGTGATCCTCGCACTGACGCCCGAAGAGAACATCTGGCCGCATCTGGCCGCGAACGTCCTGTTCGGACGACCGCCGTCGGCGGCATACCTTCTCGCAGCGCTGGCCGCAGCCGGCTTCATCTTCTGGTCGTACCGCCCGACAGCCCCCGCCGCCAAGCCATTGATGTGGTTTTCGGTCGCCGCCACACTTCTCGCTCTTGGCTCATTTCCCGGATCGTTCGGCCAAACACTGCTGTTGATGACAGGCGCCGGGGCGGTGACAATCGTGGCCGGCGCAAGCGCCGCGTGGCTCGTCACAATGTACAGGTTCCCCGGCCGGGCCATCGCCGACCGACTGCTTGTCATTCCACTCGCCATGCCGACCTATATTGTCGCTTATGCCTATGTCGACCTGCTCGACTTCGCCGGGCCGCTGCAGTCGATGCTGCGCAATGCTACCGGCTGGCAGTCGGCGCGGGACTACTGGTTCCCGCAGATCCGCTCGATCGGCGGGGCGGTGTTCATCATGTCGGCGGTGCTCTACCCTTATGTCTACCTGACCGCCCGGGCGAGTTTCGTGCAGCAGTCGATCTGCGCGCTTGAAGTTGCAAGAACGCTGGGGCGCTCGCCGCTGGGCGCTTTCATTTCGGTGGCGCTGCCGCTGGCGCGACCGGCGCTGGTGGCGGGCGTCTCGCTGGTGCTGATGGAGTGCCTCAACGACATCGGAGCGGTGCAATACCTCGGTGTCCAGACGTTGACGGCAAGCGTCTACAGCACTTGGCTGCAGCGTTCGAACCTCGGCGGCGCCGCGCAGATTGCAACGGTGATGCTGTCGTTGGTGATCATCCTGTTTGCCGCCGAACGAATGGCGCGCGGCCGGGCACAGCGCCATCACACCACCGGTCGCTACAGATCGATTCCGTTCCACGATCTGACAGGCTGGAAAGGATATGCCGCGACAGGCTTGTGCCTCGTGCCGTTTGCCGTGGGCTTCCTCATCCCGGTGATCGTTCTTGCCCGGCTATCGTGGACCGCGATGGGCGATGCCGTGGACAGCCGGTTCTGGGCAGCAGCTTCCAACAGCTTCGTGCTCTCCTCGATTGCCGCCGCTGTCGCGGTCGTGCTCGCCCTGACGCTCGGCTACGCCAGGAGGGTGGCTCCAAACGGATTCATCCGTCCAGCGGTGCGTCTGGCAGGGCTCGGCTATGCGGTTCCCGGTACGGTGCTGGCGCTGGGGCTGCTCATTCCGCTGGCCGGACTCGACAACGCGATCGATGCCTTGGCACGATCAGTTACCGGCTGGTCCACGGGGCTGTTGCTGTCGGGTTCGGTTGTCGCTTTGGTGATCGCCTATTCGATCCGCTTTCTGGCTGTCGGTCTGGGCACCGTCGAAGCCGGTCTTGAGCGAATTTCACCGAACCTCGATGCGGCGGCGCGCGCGCTCGGCGAAACTTCGCTTTCAGCGCTGATGCGCGTCCACCTGCCGCTGCTGCTACCGGCACTTGGTTCGGCCGGCTTGCTGGTCTTCGTCGACGCGATGAAGGAATTGCCGGCAACGCTGCTGCTCAGGCCATTCAATTTCGACACCCTTGCAACGCACGTTTATGGTTTGGCTTCGCTCGAACAGTTCGAAGAGGCTGCCCTGGGAGCCTTGACGATTGTCCTTGTCGGTTTGATTCCGGTGCTACTTTTGCACAAGGCCGTTGCTGGCGGCAGACCGGGAGGCTGACGGATAACGGCCGAACAACGCAACCGCACAATCGAACTCGTTGACCAAGCTCAGTTGCGGGCAGACGGCTCGCCTAACACCGGCAAAACCTGGAAAATCCTGTGTCGCAAGGGCGCAAAATCCAGGCAGGATCGGAAAGACACTTTCTCAACAACCGGTTTGAACCAGGGCCTCGCTTTCGCGATGCAATGCTTTATCCTGGAGGTGTGTCGCGAGCAGCGCGGTGTGGGCTTGACGTTGACGTTCGGCAGGCTTGCCAGCCATTGGCATGCCAGCTAATAGTGGCCGGATCGCTCGACGGAATCTGCTGTCCCGCTCGGCTTGGCGGTGACGAATGAGGTTTCGGCCAGTAATGCGTTCACTTTATTTGGCGGGACGATGAAGCGGGAAGATCGTCGAAAACGTCGTCTTTTCATGGCTATTGCCGCATTCGCGGCGGTTGCGTTTGCGCTCGTTCTCCCGCTGTTTCTGGCGGAAGAGCCAGCCGACCTTATCCTTAGAGGATCAAGTGTCCGCGCTGCCGATCAGAACGCCTTCACGCTCAGTGAGCCCATCGAAATCATGGCCGAACCACGCGTCGTCGTGACGCGAGGAACGGTGTCGCTAGCGCAACCACAAGGTAGCGCGCCGCTCAGCTCAACGGCCATCATCGAGCTGCTTTCGAGCGGCAAAAGCGTTCTCATCCTCACAGATGCCGAACTCTTCGTCGGTTCCAAGGATCAAGAAGATTCGATCAGCCACGTTGACGCTCCATTCGCCAAAGCGCTGGCACAAGCCGACTATCGCGCGCTCATCATCGAGCGCGGCAGGCTCACAATCGGTGCCGAGAAGTCAACGGTTCTGGAAGACGTCGAGCTTCGGCTGCGCCGGGTCGCAGGCGAGCGGCTGGTGGCCAAGGGGAACTTCGAGTTGCTCGGCCGCAAACTCGATTTCGAAACGACAATCGGCGCGCGCGACGGACACTTCGACGCCAAGCAGCTTCCCGTGCGCGGCACGGTTTCGGCGGGCACGCTGCTGAATGCATCCTTCTCGGGCCTGTTCGCGCTTGGCGATGGCGGCAGGCTCATTGCCGACAAGTCCCACCTGACGATTTCGGATGTTCCCGTCTTTGCCCGATGGGCCGGTTTGTCCTGGCCATCCGATCTGGGGCTGAAATCGTTCGTTGCCGATGGCCAGTTCGAATGGGTGCGACAGGTCATCAATTTTCAAAGCGGGCGATTCCAGCTCGACGGCAATGTCGCGACCGGTTCGCTACTCGTCAACGGCAAGGGTGAGCGCCCGCTGATTGATGGAACGCTGGCGTTCGCCAGGCTGGATCTCGGCGCACACTTTGCCGTGCAGTCAAAGACGAGTTCGCTGTTTGCAAAGACGGTACGAGGCACCACGGACTGGCTTCCGGAAAGCCTACGCGGTATGCTCAAGGACGCCAGTCTGCCGATCCTGCGACAGGTGGATGTCGACCTGCGCGTCTCAGCGCAACAAGCGGTGACACCAAACTTCACGGTCAACAAGGCCGCGGCGGCGCTGTCGCTGCGCGATGGCCGAATACTGCTCGACCTTGCTGAATTGGAATTGCCACGCGGCGGCCACGGCAGCCTTCTGGTGTCGATCGATCCCAACAGCGGTATTACCAAGACCGGCCTCAGAGGCAAGCTCATGGGGGTTCGCATCGAGGACGTCTCGGACATCGTATTGCCGCGACAGGTCCTGCTCGGACCTGCGGACGTCAGCATCGATGTCACCGGGGACGGAGAAAGCCCCGAAGCGTTCCTGCGCTCCCTCGACGGCAAGCTGAGTATGAAGATGGGGGACGGCGCGATGCTGAACGCAGACCTGCCTGCGCTCGTTACGAGCATCGGCGTCAACGAGCCGCCGGTCGAAGGATGGGGGGCCGCGACGCGGGGGCAGTCGGCCGTCGAAAGCCTTTCAGCCGAGATCTCATTCGAGCGCGGCAAGGCGCGAATCGACCGGCTCGTCACGCAACGACAGGGACTTTGCGAACTTGCGATGACCGGCACGGTCAACTTCCATGGCAGAAGCGTCGATCTCAACTTATTTGCCCGCATTGAGAGCGATAGCGGCAGTGGAGCCGATGGCGGTGTGCCGAGCGTCGTCAATATCAACGGGGGGTGGGAACGTCCGAGCGTTTTCAAACGCCCATTCCCCAACAAGGCGGAAAACCCCGTTTATCCCGAAAAACATAAAGAAGGTAGCAGCGGCGAAAAAACGGAGGCTTCGACTCCATCGCGGGGTTGAACCGGCGCAATACCGATTGCGGACCGAAAAGCCCTGGCCGCTGCAGCCTTGGATACCCGAAATCTCTGCGCAGTTGTTCCTGTTAAAGTCAGCCGTTTCGAGGGCGCGCACGGCTGCTGCCCGTATTCCGTCTGAATCGGCATGGTAAAAGCACCTCCAACCAACTTGCAAACCGCTCGAGCCGGAGCCTACGATGAACAGCATTTCAGCAAGACCTTCACCGCCGCCTCGGCCAGCGTCCACACTGATGACTCTAATCGCCGCTGCGACTTGCGTGGCGATGTTCCATAGCGGGGCGATTGCCCAGCCGAGCCCACCCGAGGCGGGCGAACAGGCGGCCAAGCCGACGCAGAGCACTGCCGGCGATCCCTCTGCGGCGAAGCCAGCCGACGATGCGGCGCAAGTTACAAAGCCGGACGAACCGACAAAGTCCGAACCGGTGGGGAAGGCGGGCGAAGAGCCGCCGGCGAACGCAGCGGCGGCAGCAGACAGCGTGCAGACCGGCAACGGGACCGCGGCGACGGAAACACTGGAGGCGGATAAGCCTGCGGCTGCGGAACCCTCAAGCTCTGCGGCGGCTCAACCGGCGGCAAGTGAAGCTGCTGCCTCAAATGAACTGAACGTTGCGACATGGTCGGGCGCCTATGGGGCCGCCCAGCGCGATGCCGTCATCGCCGGCTTCACGGAAAAGCGCTCCATCCCGGTCAACGTGATCGAGCGCAAGGGTGCCGACCCAATCAACCTGATGGCGCAACCGGGAAGCGCGTTACCCGACGCAGCCGAATTCTCCGGCGGCGAGGTCGAGGCAGGCTGCAAGGCCGGGCAACTCGTCAAGCTGGAGGAGGGTGGCAAAGAGTTGATCGCGCCGGCGATTGCCGAAGATTTCCTGCCCGGCAGCCTGAAGCCCTGCGGGATCGGTGCGTTCGCGTGGTCCCACGTCATTGCCGTCAACCCCGGTCAATTCGCCAAGCAGCAACCCGGCAGTCTTGCCGACGCGTTTGACGCGAAGCGCTTTCCCGGCAAGCGGGCCTTCATCAAAAAAGCGCGCTTCCTGCTGGAGGCCGCGTTGATGGCGGACGGCGCCAAGGCCGAGGAGGTCTACGACTTGCTTGGAAGCGCCGAAGGGCTTGAGCGGGCGTTCGCAAAGCTCGACAGCATTCGCGACGACATCATCTGGTTCGACAGCGCCAAGGCGGCAATGACAGCAGTCTCCAAGGGGGAAGCCGCCGCCGGGCAATCGTTCAGCGGCCGGGCGTTTTTCGAAGTGGCCCGCGGCAGTCCGGTCGATATCATCTGGGACGGCCAGATCTATGAGATGACCTACTGGGCCATTCCCTCGAACAGCCCGAGGCAGGAACTGGCGCGGACCTTCCTCAAGTACGCAACCGAACCGGCGCAACTCGTTGCCGTGTCGCAGCGGTTCCCGTACGGGCCGACGCGCCGATCGGCCATCGCACTTACCAAGCGCCACCACGGGACCGGCCTCGATGTCGACGGCTTCCTGCCGACGTCGCCAGACAACATGAAAACGGCATTGGCCAGCGATGAAGCCTGGTGGGCCGAGAACCGCGAAGCAATCGATACGGCTTTTGCCGAATGGCTGGCACGGCCGCCGGCCAAAGAAACCGAAAAAGCCGACTGAGTCCTGTGCAACGCCCACCGGCGATTGGTGAGTAACGGGGCGACGGCGCAGTCGTATGCCCTGGCCCCGTTCTCATTGCCGAATTGCCTGACCCGACCGGCCAGTCTTCAATCGTCCGCCATCACCAGGTGCGGCGCGGGCCGGTATCGATATGGAAGAGGCCACCGCCGTAGTGCTTGTAGCCGCCAATCGCGCCGTGGCTCTTCAGATAGGCGTAGACCGGCCCGTAGTTCCCATGCACGCGGAAATCAACCGCGTTCCCATGCAGGTGCTGGGACTTCTTGGCGCCGCCGACACGCGCATTGCGCGACTTGCTGCGGCAGGTCGAGCTGACGGTCACGGAGCCGAACTTGGCTGCAACCTGATACACCACCGACTTCAACGTGCCGTTGAGGCATCCCGAAGAGGCCACCCAGCGAACGCCGCCGCCGGTCAGGCTCTTCTGCGGCTGGGGTACATAGGCTGGCCCCAGCGCCGCTACCTTGGTATTGGATTTCTTGGCCTTATAGCGAGCCGGCTTTTTCGAGCTGTTCCTACGGTAAGACGCTGATTTTCCTTTTCTCTTTTTGCTTCCGTAGGAATATTTCCCGGACCGGTTCTTTTTGTAGGTCTTTTTATATTTCGGCTTCTTATAGCCGCTGGTGGAACTGCGGCCGGTGTTGCCGTATTTTTTCTTACGCGCAGAAGGCGTTACCGAGAACGACTCATACTGCCCCGCCATCTTTGCCTGAGCCGTCGAATAGCGGGCCAATGCCTCGCTGCCAGGCCCGACGGCCGCGCACGCCATCAGCACCGAGAGGAGCATAAATGCTACTGTTTTCAGCACCTTAATCTCAGACGAGCGGCAGCCGCTGGCGCCGTTGCCTATGCAGACTTTACGCATCACAAGTTTCCCTTCGCTTTTTTCGATAGCGGAATGATCAATTCCCCGAATTGTTGTGACATTCCGCCGCACATTTCCCAATTCATAGAATTGGTCAATTCCGGACGATAAAATCCGAAGGACGCCTATAGAAAAAAATGTGGAAATAAATGTGAGACTTCAAACATGGTTAACGCCGCAGTCTTGGCTGACCTCATTGCCCTCGCACTGAGAAATGGGACAAAGCAACTTGTCGCAGGCAAGAACTTCTTGCTGGCCGCTTCCAGTGATCTTTGAATATTCGCAAGTCATGCCAAGTCGAAGTGCGTGCGACTGCGACAAGTTGCTCATGCATTGTTCTTGGCGGGCGGTATCGCAGCCAGGCTTAGCGGCCCTATCGCGGCCGGCCCTCGGATGAGTGGTCGGCGGATGATGGCATCACCGAATCGGCGAATAGCGCGATCAACAATCCGGCGGGAGCAGCAATAGCCGCGCCTGCGCGCGGGTCGATACCAAACCAGTTGGCCAGCTCACGGCCCATGTCGAGCGCGCCGCGGCAGGCCTCTTCGGCGCCTTCACCGGCCGCAGCGCACGCCGTCATCAACCCATCCAGCTCTTCGAGCAGCCATGGCGGTGCGTCGGAGACCGACTGCCAAAGAAGTGCGAACTGGGGCGCGAATACCCCAGTCGTGCCGATCACGTAATAAAGGCACACGGCAAGGCCGGTGAGACCGCCGAGGGCCAGTGCCAAGCCGTTTATCCAAGGCTTCACTGCGACCAGCAGGACCATTGGAAATACCGAGGCGCCGAGCAGTGCGAACGCCCAGTAGAGCCGGTTGACGGGGGATTCATGCAAGCCGATCACGCTTGCAGCGGCGACCGCCGCGCAAGCGAGCGCAAGCAGCACGCGCGCCGACAACGGTGCATGAGAAGCAAGGCCGCTTGCGGCCCGGGCCTGATTGCGGGTGGCCATCCAGCCGGTTGCGGATTCGGTCGCCATTCGCAACGTCGCGGCCGCGGCCAACAGGGCGAGAAAAGCGACGCCAGCAGCAAATAGTTTCGGCCAGGGTTCGCCCGTACCGGCCAGCCCCGGTATCAACAGTACGACCCCGGCGGGGTTGATCGCCAAGTCCGAGATACGAAGGCGGCCTGATGGATCTGCGCAGTCAGGGGCGACAGCGGCAGAACCGGATGCTTCAGAAGATCCTGAAGGCTCCTGACAGGTGCGCAGATATCCCGCGCCTGACGCGGCACGCATCCACTGCGGTACCGCGTCTCGAGTGACGCCTGCGGCGACGGTTTCATACATCTTGAGCTTCGCAAGGATGGCGGCAGCGGGTAGCGCACTCAACAGGAGAGCGGCCAAGACCAAGCCGAATGCGGCCTTGTGGCGGGACGGGTAGTAATCGCCGACGCCGAAAGTCGTGTTGGCAGCGCCGGGCGATCCCGCGACAGATTTTCGGCGCCAAAGCATGTGCGGCAGCACGCTGGCACCGAGCAGCATGGAGAGCGTCAACATCGCGAAGTTGAGCCACGAGACCTGCACGAACGGCCGCGTGAACGGCGGCATGCTAACCGGATCGGCGAGACCCTCCATCAGAAGCGCGCGTTCGATGCCGGTCAACCGGCTCAGCGCCTCCGCGTATGCCAGCTGCGGGATGACCGATTGCGGCGCAAAGCCGGAGATTGACCAGATGGCAAACCAGATGCCGGCGGCAACTGCGATGAAGGCCAGCGCAATCGCAAGCAAGCGCAACGCGCGGCCCGGGATGAACGACAGTAGCAAGGCCAGTGCCGCAGCAAGGCCAATCGTTGCGTCCGAGCCGAAGGCAAGTTCAACGCCGGAGGCGGCAAGCCCAAGGGAGACGACCTCCAATTCTATCGACATCAGCATCACGAGTCCGGCCGCCATGCCAAGACCCGCCGCTGCCGCCGCAAATCTGCTGGCGGTCAATCTTGCGAGTAGATCGTCAACATGCAGCGCGCCGGCACGGTCGAGAGCCGGGGCAATAAAGACCAGCGAGACCAGCAGGCCGGCGGCCAAGCCAAGCAAGAGCGGCAGTCCGTCATGCCCGAATACGAACAGGCCGCCGACGATCGTCATCGCGAGGCCTGCCGTCAGCCAGCTTCCAGTGGCCGACAACGAGGCGAGGAATGCGCCAAGGCGTTCGCGATACGGCCAGGTGCGCCATGGACCGGAAAGCCAAAGCCCCAGGAGCGCTACAAGGATCAACGCGCCCTGCGCGGCGAAATAGTAACCGAGCGGGATACCGGAGATGCCGACAGCGTTAAGCGTCGGAGCCGCGAGCGGCAGCCCAAACGTCAACAGGCTTGCAAGAACAATCGTGATCGCCGCCGCCCATGGCCGTGGTCTTTGCGGATCTTCGCACTCAGCCTCCAGCGGGCGGTCGGACATTAAAAGGTCTCCACGGCAAATCGCCTTGGCGAAGGGCTATCGAGCCAAGCATCACGTTTCTATGGAACTGCTGTAGCGCAGGGACGTGCACGATGTCGATTGCCCGGACAAAGCGTAGCCTTTCAGCGCCATGCGGCAGGACCTGCGGCGATGTCGGCTGCGGGACTTCATGACTTCAAAGTGCGCGCCGCCTCGACCTGGTTCTTCGCGCCATCGGCAAGCAGGCGCACGTCGTTCTGCAACGTGCAGAGGCCGAAGCCTTCACTGAAGCGGTCGCGGGCGGTGACGGGGCCGTCGGTATGGACGGCGGCAAAACGGCCATGGCGCCGTGCCGCCTGCAGGATCTTCGCCATGGCTTCGAGGACCGTCGCGTCACGCGGGTTCATGGTGGGCTGTGCGCCAAGCGCAAGCGAGAGGTCTCCTGGCCCGATGTAAATTCCGTCGAGCCCCGGGACGCTCAGGATCTCATCCAGATTGGCGAGGCCTTCGCGAGTCTCGATCATCGCGAACAGCAGGATCTCGCCGTCGGCGGCGGCGGCATAGGCGGCGCTGGACCCGGCTTCGGAATAAAGGGTGGCGCGGTTCGGACCAAACGAGCGGAAGCCGCGCGGAGGATAGCGGCATGCCGCGACGAACCGCTCGGCAATTTCGGCCGTGTTGACCATCGGACAGATGAGACCGTAGGCGCCGGCATCGAGCAGCTTCATCATAATGCCGGGATCGTGCCAGGGTACGCGGACGAATGGCACGGTAGCGGTCGTGGAAATTGCACACAGCATCATAACGGCGGTCTCGTATCCGATGGCGCCGTGCTGCATATCGATGGTCAGGCTATCGTAGCCCTGGTGGGCCATCACTTCTGCCGAATAGGCGCAGGGCAGCGAGCACCAGCCGTTGACGACGGGTAGCGCGTTGAACAGCATTTCCTTGACGCGATTGGCGCGCATTGGTCCTTCTCCTTGGGTTAGCTGCGATCCCGGCCAAGTCCAGCCCGCCTTTCTCACAGGGACGCGATCACGACCGAATTCTTGCAGTCGCGAAGACAATTGCCTTCCGAGTGCCTTTCGAGGCGTTCGGCCGCACTTGTCTGCGCCAAATCAGGCGCCATTTACAGGTTGTATGGCACTAGCTTGAAACACCTACACACCTGATTAATCAGATTTTTTCACCCCGTATGCAAAATTTGCATAGTGCGCCGCAAAAATTTCTGCTGCACTGCGGTGTGCAAACCGAGTTTCCGGTGTAAAGTGGGACGTAACGGAGATTTTCCGGGCCTCGTGCCCGGTGGGCTCAATTGATGGCATCGACCGGGAGCTTTTCAGTCGCACCCTGGATGTGATGACCTCCTACCCGATTGGAATGGGAATGGCAAAACCATCGAATGGACTACCCACGGAACCCCGCCGCGGCCATGAGCCGGGCGATGAGGCGTATCTTCGGCTTGTCGGGGAACGGGTGCGGCTGATGCGGCTGCAAATGGGGATGTCGCGCAAGGCGCTTTCGCAAGCCTCAGGCGTCTCCGAACGCTATCTGGCGGAGCTCGAGCGCGGCTCCGGCAACGCCTCGCTCTTGGTGCTCAGGAGTATCGCAGAGGCACTTGGTTCGCGCGTGCATGAAATCACCGTCGACGAAGTGGACCGGTCGATCGACAAGACGCTGGCCATCCAGCATCTGGAACACCTCGAAGCCTCGCAGGCCGCCGAAGCCCGCCAGCTGCTGGTCGGACGGTTCGGAAGAAAGGCGCCGACACCGGTTGCGCGGATCGCGCTGGTCGGATTGGGCGGCACCGCCAAATCCGTGCTAGGTGCGGCGCTGTCGAGCGATCTTGGCGTTCCAAACGTCGACCTCGATCGCGAGATCGAGAAGGCAAGCGGAATTGAAGTCGCCGATGTGCTGGCGGTGCATGGCGCCGAAGTCTTCCGCAGACTGCAGCACGAATGCCTCGGGAATCTGCTCAACAGTCTGCCGCGCGGCGTGATAACGACCGGCGGCGGCATCGTGCTGGAGCGCGATACCTACGACCTGCTGCTTGCCGGAAGTTTCGTCGTATGGGTGCACGGCGGCCTCGACGCCGCCAAGGGCTGGGGCGATGCGGGTAGCGAGGGCATCGAATCCCGCGACGGCAAATCCGATCCGAAGCTGCAATCCATGCTCGCCGCGCGCACACCGCTCTATGAGATGGCGGATGCGGAAATCGACACGACTGGACTGTCAGTGGAGGACGCCGTCGCACGCGTCCTGGAAGCGATCTCTGAACGAGCAACCCGGCATCAAGGGACGGCGGCCTGACGCAGAACGGCTGCGGAGCAGGCCTATGAGGTTGGCTTGCGGCACTCTTCGTCGGCCGGGAGCGGATCGCAGCCTGGGTTCTTCAGGCATGTCTCCAACGCACCGCGAAGCTTTTCGGTGTGGATGCCGCTGAGCACTCCGTTATAGAGGCCATGAGCCTGAAGCCCGCACTGGTAAAGTTTGACCATGCGCGGCCCGCCGTAACGCATGGCTGCTTCGTAATCCTCGAGCGCACCAGCCTCGTCGCCAGTCGCCTGGCGGACGTGCGCGCGGGTGTCGAGCGCATGCGGGCTCTCGGGGGTCAGCTCCAGAGCGCGGGCGACATCGCTTTCGGCACTCTCCAACCCACCAGACTTGAAGTAGGCCCAGGCACGGTTATTAAGCGCGACGGCAAAGTCGGGCGCGATGTCGATTGCCCGATCATAGTCGGTGATGGCCTGCGTAAACTTTCCCTGAAGCGAATAAGCCAGTGCCCGCATGGCAAACGCATAACTGCGCTCGGCCGGGGGCAGCGGCGTCTCCAACAGCCTCGTACATGACTCGATGCGATCGAACCCATGAGAATCGAAACAGTCCTGCTGGGCGTCCGAGGCAGCGGCAAAGTTTATCGCAATAGAAACCAAAAGGGCTGCAAACAGCCCCGTCCGCAAGTTACGATTGGTGTGGTTTATCAATGCTAACCTCTCGTCAACGGTGCGCCCGACGCCTCAAAATGCGCGTCAATCCGTGCCAATCCGGCACCCGGAAACGGTCGTCCGTGCCGACTTTGGACGATGCCACTGGTTAGCGCGTTAACGCAGCTGAATTTGGGCACGCGGAGCTTAACACTTCGCGGGGGCCAAGCATGCTAAAAAGCGCATATGGTCCCGCGTGGCAGTCATGAAAGCCCAGGCTCGTGAAGAACAAGCGTATCCTGCTCATCATCGGCGGCGGAATTGCCGCCTACAAGTGTCTCGACCTCATCCGGCGCCTGCGCGAGCGGGGGGCAATCGTGCGGGTGGTCATGACCGGGGCGGCGCAGCAATTCATAACGCCGCTGTCGGTATCGGCGCTGACCAACGAGCGGGTCTTTACAGAGCTTTTCGACCTCAACGACGAGCGCGAGATCGGCCATATCAGGCTCAGCCGCGAGGCCGACGCGATACTCGTCGCTCCGGCGACCGCCGACATCATCGCGAAAATGGCCGGCGGGCACGCCAACGATCTGGCGACGTCAGTGCTGCTAGCTTCAGACAAGCCGCCGCTCATCGCCCCGGCCATGAACCCGCGCATGTGGCTTAATCCGGCGACACAACGCAACGTCGCCCGGCTCAAGGCCGACGGTGTGCGATTTGTCGGACCCGACCAGGGTGAGATGGCCGAGCGCGGCGAAGCCGGCCCGGGGCGGATGTCGGAGACGCCCGACCTTATCGCCGCCCTCAGCGCAATGCTGGGGATGGGTCACAGCGGTCCCGACGCAAGCGGCCCATTGTCGGGAAAGCACGTCGTCATAACCAGCGGACCGACGCACGAGCCGATCGATCCGGTCCGCTATATCGCCAACCGGTCGTCAGGAAAGCAGGGCCACGCGATCGCGGCGGCGGCACAGCGGGCCGGCGCACGCGTCACGCTGATCAGCGGCCCGGTCACCATTCCTGATCCGGCCGGGGTCGATACCTGGCATATCGAGACAGCTTCTGAAATGAAGGCCGCGGTTGCGGGCGCGCTTCCAGCGGACATCGCGGTGTTCTGCGCGGCGGTTGCCGACTGGCGGGTCGACAACGAGAACGGTCAGAAGATCAAGAAGGCCAAAGGCGCGCCGCCACCTGCCCTCAGTCTGGTTGCCAATCCGGATATCCTGAAGACAGTCGCTTCACTCAAATCAGGCCGGCCAAGACTCGTCGTGGGGTTCGCGGCCGAGACCGAAAAAGTTCTCGAACACGCACAGGCGAAGCTGAAGTCGAAGGGTTGCGACTTGATCGTCGCCAACGACGTTTCCTCGGCCACCGGCGTTATGGGGGGCGACCGCAACTGCGTGCATCTCGTGACCCGCGATGGCGTGACGAGCTGGCCGGAGATGGGCAAGGACGAGGTTGCACAAAAGCTGGTCGAGGAGCTGGCGCGCCTGATCGAAACCGGCGTCGCGAACCAGCCATCGGCCGCCAAATCCAAAAGCAAGGCGAAGGCGCGGGCAGGCCGCGGGGACGCTGCGAAGAATGCCAGGAAGAAGAAGGTTCGCAAGTGATGGCGCGAAAGCCTACAGCGACTGTCAGTGCGACGAAGGCGTCGGTAACGGTTCGTGTATTGCGGCTTGCGCACGGTCACGATCTGCCGATGCCCGCCTACCAAAGCGAGCATGCAGCAGGGCTCGATCTCGTCGCAGCGGTCGGCTGGGACACGCCGATTATGCTGCTACCAGGATCGCGCTCACTGGTGCCGACCGGGCTCGCAATCGAAGTCCCGGAAGGCTATGAGGCCCAGGTGCGGCCACGCTCGGGATTGGCGCTCAAGAGCGGCGTGACCGTGCTCAACTCGCCGGGCACAATAGACGCCGATTACCGTGGCGAAGTTGGCGTGATCCTGGCGAACCTCGGCGGCGCACCCTTCGAGGTTCGGCGTGGCGAGCGCATCGCCCAACTTGTCATAGCGCCTGTCGCAAGTGCCCGACTCATTGAGGTCGAGCAGTTAAGCGAAACGGGGCGCGGCAGCGGCGGTTTCGGCTCGACGGGTAAGACCGCAGAAGTCTCGACCGCAGCGTCGGGCACTGCGTCTCGTGTTTCGAAGAAGCCAAAAGCGACGAAGCCGCCTGCAAAACAGCCGAAGTCGAAGCCTCCTGCAAAAAAACCAGCCAAGCGTGCCAGTGTCAGCAAGGCGACGCGTCGCTAAGTTGATCCTGCCGGCTTCAGCCGGCGGCCTCCGCGGATGCGACCTCGAAGGCCTCCGTCGCCTGAAGCCAGACGTCTTCGGCAGCTGCGAGTGCCTTTGCCTGCTGGCCGCGCTCGATGGAAAGTTTCTGCACGGTGTCGGGCTCGCGCTCATAAAGTCCCGGATCGGCGAGTTTCGCATCGATCCTTGCAACGTGCTCGGTCAGCCGGTTGACCTCTTTTTCCGCGTCGCTCATCGCTCGCTTCAACGGTGCGACCTGGGCACGCCGCTCGGCGGCGATGCGGCGCTGCTCGGCGCGGTCGTCGATCCTTGCGGCAGAAGGAGCCTTTACCTCCCGCGAAGTGCGTGAAGAACGTTCTTCGAGCAGCTTGCGTTGATAATCGGCCATGTCGCCTTCAAACGGGGACACGGTTCCACCGCCGACATACCACAGACGATCCGCGCAGGCTTCGACCAGGTGGCGGTCGTGGCTGATGAGGATGACTGCGCCTTCGTATTCGTTGAGGGCGCGAATCAGCGTTTCACGGCTATCCACGTCGAGGTGGTTGGTCGGTTCGTCGAGTATGAGGATGTGCGGAGCATGGAAGGTTGCCAGCAGCAGGAGCAGGCGGGCCTTTTCGCCGCCTGAGAGTGTGTCGCAACGATTCTGGGCGCGCTCGAAGCCGAATCCGGCAGCGCCGAGGCGCGCACGCCGTTCCGCCTCGCTGGCGTCCGGCATGAGGCCGGTGATGTAATCGAGCGGCGTCCTGCCTTCGCTCAATTCATCGAGCTGGTGCTGGGCGAAGTAGCCGAAGGTCAGGTTCTTGTGGCTCCAGGATTGCCCCTTCTGGGGCGGCAGGCGGCCCGAGATCAGCTTGGCGAAAGTTGACTTGCCATTGCCGTTCTGGCCAAGCAGCGCGATGCGGTCATCATTGTCGATGCGGGCGTCGATGTTCTTCAGGATCGGCTTATCCGGCTCGTAGCCGGCTTCAACCCCTTCCAGCCTGATAAGCGGACTGGCGAGCATCTTGTCGGGCTTCGGGAACGTGATCGGCACGACGCGCTCGTCGACCTGGGCGGCAATGGGCTTCATCTTGGCGAGCGCCTTCAGGCGGCTTTGCGCCTGGGCGGCCTTGGTGGCCTTGGCGCGGAAACGGTCCACGAAAGCCGTGATGCGCTTGCGCTCGTCGTCCTGCTTCTTTTTCAGCTTGCCTTCGAGCCGCTGCTGCTCGCTTCTTGCCTCCTCGAAGTCATCATAACCTCCCGAGTACAAAGTGAGTTTGCCGCGTTCGAGGTGAAGGATCGAGGTCACCGCCCGGTTCAGCAGATTGCGATCGTGGCTGACCATCAGGATCGTGTGGGGGTAGGCCCTGAGATAGCTCTCCAGCCACAGCGTGCCTTCGAGGTCGAGGTAGTTGGTCGGTTCGTCAAGGAGAAGTATCTCCGGCTCAAGGAAGAGAACCGCGGCGAGTGCAACCCGCATACGCCAGCCACCCGAATACTCGCGGCATGGCCGGTTCTGGGCTGTTTCATCGAAACCGAGGCCGGCCAGAATCTGGGCCGCCCGCGCGGGTGCCGCGTGAGCGCCGATGTCGCTCAGGCGCGTGTGAATGTCGGCGATGCGTTGCGGGTCGGTCGCGGTTTCAGCTTCCGCCATGAGGCTCGCACGTCCGCTATCGGCTTCAAGCACCCATTCGATCAAGGTCGCGTCGCCACCGGGGGCTTCCTGTGCGACGTAGCCGAGTTTGGTCGTTTTCGGATAGCCGACGGTGCCGTCGTCGGGGGACAGCTCGCCGGTGATGAGACGCAGCATCGTGGTCTTACCGGCGCCGTTGCGACCGATCAGTCCGACCTTGTGGCCCGCAGGAATGCCGACCGTTGCCCGGTCAAGCAGAGTGCGCCCTTCGATGCGGTAGGTGAGTTCGTTGATATGCAGCATGGACCATCAGATAGCGCCGGGCGGGCGCACTGTCATCTTCGCGTTGTTCAACCGTCAAGCAGGCGCTGGCACCTGCCGCTCAAGGGCGGGCGCGCAACCCTTTGGGAAAGGCCAGGCGTCTCATCGCGACCAAAACTAGTGTTCCGACTCTGACATATGGTTCCCTGCCGGGAACCTGAATGTCAGCCCGGAACACTAGGCAACCTTTTGATTGCGTTCTGGATTCACAAACATTTGACGACCTCCACCCGGGAATCAAATGTTTGATCCAGAA
>JAHJSN010000159.1 GCA_018830445.1 Alphaproteobacteria bacterium
CAAAAACAACGCAATACGCTCTTCCACAGGACTGCTCTCCCTGAAAGGCATTGCCCGAACCTCCAAAGTGATTCGGACAATGATGACCTGTCAGGAATGCTCCCGGTCTATTCTGTCAGCGATGTCCCCGGTTCGTACCCTGTCTTCCCCTCCCCCACTGCCGATGACGCTAGCTCCATCGGCAATGTCGCCGCCGAACACGCGGGCATAGGAAACCTTGCCGCCGTGCGGCGAATGCACCGTCTTGAAAACGAACGCCGAGGCAGCCCCCTGTTGCAACCCGAGCCGCTCGGCCGTCTTCGCAGCATCCGGCACCTCATGCCGGATCGCCTTCAGCAAGCGTCCGATGCCGTTGCCGTGTTCTGCGCTTCCGATCAGCACCGGGCAGATATCGCCATGACGCAGTTCCTCGGTCAGATCCTCGAAGATCTTGTCCTTCGGAGGGATCATGTCGGCCAGCAATTGCTCCATGAGATCGTCGTCGTAATCGGCGAGCTGTTCCAGCATGTGGAAGCGCGCTTCCTCCTCCCGGTCCTTGATGCCCGACGGCAGCTCCACGATTTCCGATGGCGAATGCTCGCGGTAGACATAGGCCCGCTCGGAAGCCAGATCGACAAAGCCTGTCGCGATACCGTTCTCCCAGATCGGCACCTGCCGCAGCACCAGCGGCCTCTCGCTTGCAGGCTGCAGCATCGGGATGATGTCGCGCACCTGCATCTGGAAACTGTCGATTTTGTTGAGGAAAAGGAAATGGGGAATACCGCGCTCTTCCAGCTGCTTGAGGATCACTTGCAGCGCCGGCACCCGCTTTGGATCGGGTTCACACACCACAACCGCCGCATCGCAGACAGTCAGCGCCGAAGCCCCGTCCGCCAGGAACTCAACCGAGCCTGGACAGTCTATGAAGGTATAGTGGTCCCCCAGGTAATCGGTGTCATAGACGTTGAGCGCCACGCTCATTCCGTGCGCACGGGCTTCCGGCGATGCATCGCCCCTCGACGTCCCCTCCTGAACGTTGCCTTGCTGCTCGATCGCCCCCGTGCGCGCCAGGATCGCTTCAAGCAACGTGGTCTTCCCGGAGAGATAAGGCCCGACGATCGCGATTGACCGCGTACCAACGCTTCCCCCCTCGCGACTGCTCGCAGAAGGGCGATCACTTGCCTGCGCCATGCTGTCCTCCAATCCGGATAACGTTCGGGTCCATTGGTGAATGGCCGCCGGCGCGGATCAATGCGCGCCGTACACCGGTCATGTTCGCGCCACGAGTTGGAATCTGCAAGGGGTGGGCCGCCATCGCGAAACACGAATCTAAAATTGCAAACTTTTAGCAGCTGGAATTCCGATGACAGATTGTCACGCAAGATCCGCTGCACCGCACCAAAAGAATCAACGATTTCGCTGCAACCGCGAGAATTGCACCACAAAGAACGGCCATGAAAAAATTTGTTGACGAGATGCTAATTAATCACATGTTATGCCGGTTGAGAGCCCGCGCGCCATTAGCGAGCGCACACGAACCGGGCCCCAGCCGGGAGCTGTGCAAGCACCTAGTGATCTGGCTCAAACATTTGATTCCCGGGTGGAGGTCGTCAAATGTTTGTGAATCCAGAACACAATCAAAAGGTTGCCTAGTGTTCCGGGCTGGCATTCAGGTTCCCGGCAGGGAACCATATGTCAGAGTCGGAACACTAGTAGAGGAGGCCGACCATGAAGACCCAGTCGATCAAGTCCGCGGTCTACGCCGCAGGGGTGGTTTTTGCTCCCTCCGATGAAGTCCCGGGCACCGATGCGTTGCCTCGCGCAAAGCCGCGCTCCAAGCGCCGCGCCCAACCCGCTGCATCGGCCTACGAAGCCAAATTCATCGATGCAACGGCCAAGCCGGCTCCCGTCAGCAACTGGTGGCGGATGTTAAGTTTCGGCTGGCTGAGTGGCCGGGCGCCCGCCTGACACGACCCGACTGGCCGACTTGCCGGGCTTTAGGCTTCTCAGCCTTCCGCGTCGGCAGCGGCCTGTTCGCACTCCCCTATCCACGCTTCGGCACGCGCCTGACTTGCAAGCCATCCGAGCACAACCGGGAAATTGCGCGTAATCCAGAAGTGCCCGGCTTTTTCCAGTTCGATGACATCAAGCTCGAAAGCGTCCTCTGCAAGCCTTCGCGCCGCGGCAACCGGAATATTCCGGTCTTGCGTGCCAAGCCACATCCTGGCTGGCATTGTCATGCCCGAGTGATCGATCTTCCAGTCCCCGCCAAACAGCTTCATATCGATCGAAGAGCCCCGCACGCCGCGCGCCAGTCCGGCTTTGAACGTCCTTACGAGGTCGGCGGCGATATCGGGTTCTGACAACAATTCGCGGTCCATGCGCCCGGCCCGTACCGCCATCGACCAGATCGCCAACGCGGGCGATAGCGCCAGCGCAATCCGAAAATAGGAAAATGCCAACGGAATTATGCCCGGGAGCCTCGGCAGCACCCGGAATGCGCAGCGGTGGAACAGGCTGACCCCCTGTCGCCGCTCCGGACGATCGATTGGTGCCACCGGTGCCACCAGGGCCAGGCCCGCGGTCCGTTCGCGCAACCCGGCTGCCAATGCCAGCGCATAAGGCCCGCCGCCAGACACCCCGACGATGCCGAGGCGCTTGATGCCAAGCTCGGCAAGCAGGCTGTCGATGTCGCTGACGTAATCCGACAGTCGCGCGCTGCCCCGCGGCACATCCGACAGTCCATATCCCCATCGGTCAGGGCAGATCAGCTTCAGCCCCAGCCGCACGGCTTCCGCATCGGCCATGCTGAACTTGTACCGCGACCCGGGCGTGCCGTGCAGCGCCACAACCGGAAAACCATCATCGGCACCATAACAACAATAGCCAAGCCGCCTGCCGTCCGGCAGTTCATGCACCCGATCGAATTGCGCCACGCCAGGTCTCCAAGCGAAAATCCGGAACCGTTGTTCGCGCCCGCGCATTGTCGTAGCGAGCCGGCGATCGTGCCGAAGGTTTGTGACCCTGAGACGGCGCCGCGCCTCAACAAATCGTGCCTGCAATGCCGATTGACGGTTGCCTGTCGACGATGCGAGCCTGTCCATAAATCCGCCGCAGACCGACAATCACTATAACACACGTAGGGTCGCAATTTCGACGTACCGCGCAAAGGGATCCCGGCATGCACCGCTCAATCATCACGCTCATAGCTTTGGCCGCATTCACTGCAACAGGCGCAATTGCCCAGAATCTGGAGGTCATCAAGGAACGCAAGTCGCTTCTTGAGCAGATGGGCAAGTCCGCGAAGGAGCCCGGCAAGATGATGAAGCAGGAAATTCCTTTCGACGCGGCGACCGTCGATGCTGCACTCGATACCATCATTGCCAATGCTTCCAAGCTGCCCGCTCTGTTTCCCGAGGATTCGAAGTCGGGCGGCAAGACGGAAGCCCTGCCCGCGATCTGGGAAAACAAGGACGAGTTTACCGGCCGCTACGACAAACTCGTCGCCGACGCCAAGGCGGCCAAGGCAAATCTCGGCGACGAATTCGCATTCATGGAAGCTTGGCCCAAGGTCGCCGGCAACTGCGGCGGCTGCCACAAGAAGTACCGCGTCGAAAAGAAATAGACCTGCCCGGGCCGGTCGAACGCAATGGCAACAGACACTCAACCAGACAGTGCCTCCGGTCGTCCGGGGGCACCAACCGTTATCGCCTGGGACCTGCCGACGCGGCTGTTCCACTGGCTGCTTGTCGCGTTGCTGGTCACAGCCTGGGCCACCTTCGAATTTTCCGAAACCCTCGGCGACAGCGTCCTCAAGTGGCACCGTTGGACCGGGCTGCTGATCCTGACGATTCTCGTCTGGCGCATGCTATGGGGCTTCTTTGGAAGTTCAACATCCCGCTTTTTGAACTTCCTGCCCGCCCCGGCAACTCTTACACGTTATGCCGGCGTGGCACTCGTCAGGTCGGAAGCCAAATTTCTCGGCCATAATCCACTCGGCGCCGTGATGATCTTCGCCCTTCTGGGCCTTCTTTTCGCGCAGGCCTGCCTTGGCCTATTCACGGTCGAGCATAACGATCTGACCGCAGGGCCGCTCTATCGCCTATTGAGCGAGGACGCCCGGAAGACCGCCACCAGTTGGCATCGTTTTCTATTCGAGAGCGTTACCGTTTGGCTGATTGCACTGCATATCGCAGCCAACCTCGCCTACGCGTTCTTGCGCAACGATCCATTGATAAAGGCCATGGTCACCGGAAGAAAACCGGCTGGCGATTATGCCGACGCGCAGCACGCCGAAATCGTCTCCCGGCCACTCCTTCGCGCCGGCCTGCTGCTCGTCATTGCAGCCGTCGTGGTGTTTGGTGGGATATGGGCGGCCGGCGGAAAATTTCTATCGATGCGATTATGGTAGGACACCATCGGCGCAGCTGACCCGTCGGCTCAAACTCCGAGCTTCGACATGATGACGTTTTGGGCTTCCCGAATGTGCGGCGTCCATTCCGATACGTTCGAGGCATAGAGGTTCGCCTGCGATTTCAGGATCACGCCGTCGTCGAGAATGCGCAACCCATTCCCCTTCAGCGTCGAACCGGTCGTGGTGATATCGACGATGAGATCGGCGGTTCCCGCAGCCGGTGTCCCCTCGGTCGCACCGAGGCTTTCTACGATCCTGTAGTCATTGAAGCCATGCCCGACGAAGAACTGCCGCGCCAGGTTGACGTACTTCGTCGCCACCCTGAACCAGCGGCCGTGCGCGTTACGGAAACTTCCAGCCAGTTCATCCAGATGCGCAATCGTGCGCACATCGAGCCAGCAGTCCGGCACCGCCACGACCACATCGGCAAACCCGAATCCAAGCGGCTTCAAAAGCTCGACGCGCGCCTTCCAGTCCGTCATGCGCTCCTGGACGAGATCGGCACCGGTAATCCCAAGGTGTGCCTTTCCGGTTTTGAGATACCAGGCGATTTCAGAAGCCGAAACGAACAGGACATCGGCCTTCTCGACACCCTCGATCTCGCCATGATAGCCACGCTCATTGCCCGTCTTGCGCACGTTTAGTCCCGCGTCGGCAAGAACGCCGACGGCCTGCTCCATCAGGCGCCCCTTGGAGGGCAGTGCGATTTGAAGCTTTTCGCTCATCTGGTGCCGAGCCCCACGCTTGTAAGACACGCGTCTTCGTTGAACTCGCCTGCCGTTGTAAAGTCCGCCGCGCCGCTCATCATCCGCGAACCGCCTTCAACAAACGTTCGGTATGAATCGCGCCGCCGACCGCCGGAACCTCGACCGGTGCACCGCAGATCTTCATCATCCCATCATATCGTCCGCCGCCCGCCACCGGGCTTCCTTCGCCAAGATCGGGCACCTGCACCTCGAAAACGAAGCCGGTGTAGTATTCCAGCGATCGTCCGAATTCCGCGGAGAATTCCGCCCGCGAGACATCCACGCCATGTTCGGACAGAAGCTGCAGACGCTTGTGATAGGCCTCGAGCGCTGGCGCAATATCGATGCCGGCATCACGGATGAGATCCTTGACCCGCGCACCCGCCGCCCGCGCCGGCGCCTTGACCCCGATATAGCCCTCGATCAGGTTTGCCGTCTCGAGCGGCAGGCGCTCGGCGCGCCGGTCAGCGGCAATCCGCGCGACGTTCCGCGAGATTTCCCCCAGCGTGCGAACGCCCTGCATTTCGATCCCGTGATCATCGAGATACTTTGCGACTTTCCGCTCTGCCTCATCAGGCTTATCAGGATCGATCCCCTCGAGCAGTTCCTCGGGCACGCTGCTCGCGCGCTGCTGGGGCGGATTGGTCAGCCGTTCCAACTCTTCACGAAACGCCTTTGGCCGCCACAACTGGTGGCCGAGCCGTTCCCGCCAGCGTTGCGGCATTTCGATCGCCGAAAGCAACGCACGCAATAGTCCCAGATCGCCGATCCGAAGCTTCCATTCCTTCAAGCCGGCCACTTCCAGCCCCTTGAGGATCAGCGCCAGCGTATGAGCATCGGCCTTCTCCCGCTCGGCGGCCCCGATCGATTCGATCCCGCACTGCCGGAATTCGCGCGGGTGCGAAGGATCCGCGCCTTGCGGTTGGAAGCGGAAAGCCGAACCGTTATAGCAGTACTTGGCCTTTTGCGCGCCGTCTGGATGCCGTTCCAGATGCAGCCGGCAAAGCGGGACGGTAAGATCCGGGCGCAGACAGAACTCGTCGCCATCGGGATCGGTAAACACATAACACCGCGCCCGCAACGCTTCGCCGATAACGTCGAGATAGACGTCGGCAGGTTGCAGCACAGCCGGCGCAACCGCCTCGTGCCCGGCGGCGACGAACACCGACAGAAGCTTGCGGGCCTGCTCTTCGAGAGCCTCGAATTCGCGTGCTGTTTCAGCGACCATGTTCAATCCGCATGCCGGGCCAGGATCTTCTTCACTTCCGCAACGAGATCGGCTTCGCGAACCGATACCTGTGCCGGACGGCTTTCCTTCCATTCCTTGTTGTCGGCAATCGATTGCGCGGCCTTCGCGCCCTCGATCAGATCCTTGATCTGCACTTCACCGGCTTCGCGCTCGTTCGACCCCTGGATGATGACGCAAGGAGCACCGCGTTTGTCGGCGTATTTCATCTGCGCCTTCATGCCGGACGTCCCGACATACATTTCCGCCCTGACACCTGCTTCGCGCAGATCGTTTGCCATCCGCTGATAGCGCGGCAACTCGGCCCGGTCCATCACCAGAACCACCACCGGTCCCGACGCGACAGAGGATTTGTTACGCCCGAGTGCCGTCAACGCCGCCTGCAGGCGCGAGACGCCGATCGAGAACCCGGTTGCGGGAACCGGCTTGCCGGTGAACCGCGCCACCAGATCGTCATAACGCCCGCCGCCGCCAACGGATCCGAATCTCACCGGCCGACCGTCCTCGTCGGTGACTTCGAACGTCAGTTCGGCTTCGAACACCGGGCCCGTGTAATAATCGAGCCCGCGCACGATGGACGGGTCGATGCGCACACGGTCCCCAGCATAGCCCGCCGCCTCGAGTAAAGCCTGCATTTCTTCCAGTTCGACAACACCCTGCCGGCCGGTCTCGCTATCCGCAACGAGCGCTGCGACGGCTTTGAGAGTGTCGCTTCCCTTCCGCGCGCCCGAATTTACGAACGCCATCACTTTGGCGATAGCCGCTGCATCGAGTCCCGCACCCTTAGTGAAATCCCCCGATTCGTCCTTGCGCCCTGAACCGAGCAGCAGCGACACGCCCCCGATCCCAAGCCTGTCCAACTTGTCGATGGCGCGCAGTATAACGAGCCGCTTGCTTCCGTCAGGGTCGCCGGGATCCACCCCGATCCCTTCCAGCACACCATCGAGCACCTTCCGGCTGTTGACGCGAATAACGTACTCACCGCGCGCAAACCCCAATGCTTCCATGGTGTCGGCAGCCAGCATGCAGATCTCAGCATCCGCGGCAACGCTATCGGTGCCGACCGTATCGGCGTCGAACTGCGTGAACTGCCGGAACCGCCCCGGCCCCGGCTTTTCGTTGCGCCATACGGTCCCGGTCGCGTAGCGCCGGAAAGGTTTCGCCAGCCGGTCGTAGTTTTCAGCGACATAACGCGCAAGCGGCGCGGTGAGGTCGTAGCGCAGGCTCAGCCACTGCTCGTCTTCGTCCTGAAGCGAGAATACGCCCTCGTTCGGACGGTCGCTGTCGGGCAGGAACTTGCCGAGCGCATCGGTGTATTCGAACGCAGGCGTTTCCAGCGCATCGAAACCGTAGCGCTCGTAGACCTCGCGGATGGCCCCGAGCATCGACTGCGTCGCGCGCAGTTCGTCCGCCTCGATATCGCGGAAACCTTTGGGCAGGCGCGCGGGCGTCCGCGCGGGCTTGTTGTTGTTTGCCATGGAGCTGTGTCGGGAGCGCTTTCAACTGGGTTCGAATCTTATGCCGCCACGAAGGTGTCGCCGCAGCGCGCCCCCTTAACACGCTTCCCAAAGCCACGCAAAGCCGCAGCGCCGCAGTGCGGCAATTGTTTCTGGAAATATCGAACGCGAATAAGCTGTTATGCGGCCGCGACCGGCGTTCCGGCCTCGCCGATCGCTTCCCTGATGCAATACCCCTTGCGCCAGTCGAGGCAATGGTCGGTCGCCACCGCTGAAAGGAAGATCGACAACAGCGCCAGCCAGCCAGTCACCGCGAACACCGACGCGTTCGTCAGGCTGCCGACCGCGCAACCTCCAGCCAGCATTCCGCCAAAACCCATCAGCGCCGCGCCAAACAGATACCGCGTCATCGATGGCCCGCCCTGGAAGCCTTCGAGCTTCAACTCGCCCGCCCAGGCCGCCGCCAGGAACGATCCGATCACCACTCCGGGAACCAGCGCCACGTCGAATCGCCACTCTCCCGCAGGCGGCGACAAGAACAGCATCAGCGTATTCGCTGATGGACCAGTAAACGTCAGGCTCTCGATCTTGACCGGCGTGAAGAGTTGGCCATTCAACAAGCCCGTCCACCCCCAAGCCGCAGCCACCATCATTCCAACCCCGATGCCGCCGATCCAGCCCTTGAGCGGAATGCCGCTGCGCACCGCCAAGAAGATCCCGGCCGCAAGCCAGATCACCCCGGTTCCGAGGCCCACGACCCAGCCAAAGCCAAGGCTGCCGAGAACGTCGAGCTGCTGTCCAGAAACCACCCAGAGTCCAGCAAGCTCGTCGCGAACCGGATGCAGAACACCGCGCAAGGACGCCTGCGCCGCCACGGCAAAAACGAGGCCGTTCAAGACCGCACGCAAGTTGCCCTGCCCTGCGAGCACCAGCATCCGGCTCGAACAGCCTCGCGCCAAAACCATGCCGACCCCGAACATCGCCCCGCCGATGATCGCGCCCGACAGGCTACCCCGCAGCGTCAGCTGCCGGATCTCGCCGGTCGAAAGAATTTCCAGACCGAACAGCGCCTGAGTCAGGATTACGCCGGTTGAAAATGCCAGCAACCAGACCGCCAGTTTCGCTCCGAACTCGGCGCGCGAGAACTCAATCGCCGCCGATCTGAGACAGAAACGGCTGCGCTGCGCCGCTATCCCGAACACAACCCCGATCGCCAGTCCGCCCAGCGCAAGCATGCCGCTCTCGCCGAAAATTTCGCTGTAATAGATCAGGTATTCCATGGCCTTGCCTATCAAACCGAGTCATCCTCCCGGTTCGATAAGGCCCCCGCCGTCCGGCAACCTTGTCTGAAATCAAACACATTGCAAAATTTGAATATGTCGCAGGCGGCGCTCACGCGCAATTCGCCCCTCCTGACGATACCGCCGCGCCTGAAGATGCCGTTACAGCCGCGGATCGACCGGCTCGCATTCGAGCGCCAGGATCGCGAACACGCACTCGTGCACGCGGCGCAATGGCTCGCGGGCCACGAACCGCAACAGCGCCTCCTGGCCCAGCGCGAACTCGCGCATGGCGAGCGATCGCTTGAGGCCAAGGCCCCGCTTCCTCAGGCGCGCAAGATTTCCTTCAAGGTCATATTCGGGTCCGTAGATGATCCTCAGATACTCCGAGCCCCGGACCTTCAACGCCGGCTGCACCATGCCGCGCGCGCCGCGCACCGAAAAATCGAACGGCTTGATCACCATTCCCTCGCCGCCATTGGCGGTCTGCTGAAGCCACCACTCCGTCGCTACCAGCCGCTCCGCCTCACTCGACAGGTCGACGACGCGGTAGGTCGTCGCCATCAGGCTCGGCCCGCCCTCGGCGGCGATCAGCCCCAGTTCCTGCATGTGCCACAGATGATCGCGATCCATGTGAACCTTGCCCTCGGTGGCAAGCAGGTGGAACGGCGCGAACTTGTAATCGTCAAGCGACGTAACCGGCCAGCAGTAGCGCCTGTAGGCATCGACATACTGGTCCGCCCGTGCCTTGCGCGACGCGAAGTCTGCCAGCAGCTCCGCGGTATCTAGCCCGCCGTGGCCTGCCTTTTCGAGAAGCGACACGGCTTCGCCGAGGCCGGCATTGGCCGCGGCCCCCGTCGCCGCGTACTGCTCCTTGATCAGCCCCTGCGCCTTCGCCGACCATGGCATCAACTCCGCATCGAGCAGCGCCCAATCTGTATCGAACCGGCTCCAGAAGTCGCACGCATCCATACCCGCGCGGATGCGTTCCAGCATGGCTTCCGTCGTCACGGCGTCGTTGAAGAACGAACGCCCCGTGCGCGTAAAGAGCGCTCCCGTCTCACCCGAAGTGACACCAAACCTGCGCCGCGCCGCATCCTCTTCGCGGCAGACCACCGCCAGCGCCCGCGAGCCCATGTGCTTTTCTTCGACGACGACGCGGCCCGCTCCTTCCTTGTCGAAATAGGCAAAAGCTTCGTCGGGATGCTCCAGGAAACCTTCCCGCGTCGAGGTTTCGCACGGCGACATCGTCGGCGGCAGATGGATCAGCCACTTCGGCTGGATCGCAAACCGGCTCATCACCTCGAGAGCCGCCGCCGCGTTGGCTTCCGGCACCTGCACCGTCCGCCCCATGGCCGTGGTGACGATCCGCTTGCCGATCACGTCGTCGAGATCGAGAAGGTCGTCGTGCATCGCCTGCTGCGACAGCACCACACCGGGACGCGTCGGCGGATGCGCAAAAGGCCGGATCGGCGCCATGTAGACTTGCGCCGCTTCAACCGAGACGATTTCCTTTTCCGGCCATCTCAGCGCGGTCAGCTTGCCGCCGAACACGCAGCCGGTATCGACGCACAAGGTGTTGTTGAGCCATTCCGCCTCCGGTACCGGCGTGTGCCCGTAGACCACCGTCGTCTTGCCGCGGTACTCCGCCGCCCAGTTGTAGCGGATCGGCAATCCGAACTCGTCGGTCTCCCCGCTCGTTTCCCCGTAGAGGCAGAATTCGCGGATCGCACCTGAAGCCCTCCCCAACATCGGCTCCTTGATGCCGGCGTGCGCAATAGCCAGCCGTCCGCCCTCGAGCCAGGCATGGCTGACGAGCCCGTCGATGAATTTCTTTACCGTCTGCTTGAATTCCGGCGGTTCCCTATCGAGTTGCGAAACCGTCGCATCGAGTCCGTGATTGAGCTTGACGTTTCGCCCGTTCAGATATCTCAGCAGCTTGACGTCGTGGTTGCCTGGAACGCAAAGCGCCTGCCCCTGCTCGACCATGTGCATGGCGATCCGCAACACATCCGGCGAGGCCGGTCCGCGGTCGACGAGATCGCCGACGAATATCACCCTGCGCCCCTCGGGCACCTCCGCGACCACCCTCCGGTCCAGTCCTTCGCCTTCCAGTCGCACCGAATAGCCGAGCTTGCCGAACAGCCCCAGCAGTTCATCCCGGCAACCGTGCACGTCCCCGATGATGTCGAACGGGCCGATTTCGTCGCGCCGGTCGGTCCACAGCCGCGTGCGCTCGATTTCGACTGCCTCTATGGCTTCCACCGAGCGGAATTCGTGGACGTAACGGAAGCCTTCCTTGTCGATCCGCTTGATGTCGCGCTTCAATGCACGCGTATGATTGCGCACCACATGCGCGCCGAATTGCCGGTCCGGACGCTCGCGGTTTCTTTCGTGGCAGATGTCCTCCCCGGGATTGACGACGAACGCCACGGCGAGCGCGTGATGTGCCTTGGCAAGCTGAATGAGACGCGCACGGTCTTCCTTGCGCACGTTCGTCGCATCGATGACGACGAGCTTGCGCCGGCGCAGCCGCGTTTCCGCGATATAGTGGACGAGCTTGAAGGCATCGTCCGTCGCGTCGAGGTCGTTCTCGTCATCCGACACGACACCCCTGCAGGCATCCGACGAAACGATTTCCGTCGGAAGAAAGTGCTTGCGCGCGAACGTCGACTTGCCCGAGCCCGATGCGCCGACAAGCGCGACAAGACAGAACTCCGGAATGGTGATCTTCATCAGCGTCCTGGTTTAATGCCCCCAACTCGATCTATCCGACTCTGGCGAACACCGCCATCTGCGAGGGCGCCCCGAATTCCTCATCCGAATCGCCGATCCCGCTCAATTCGACTTGATAGCCGAATCGTTCTGCGACCGGCTCCGCCCACTTGGCGAATTCCTGCCGCGTCCACTCGAACCGGTGGTCCGCATGGCGCAGCTGGCCCGGAGCCATCCCCTCGAACTTTGCGTTGTATTCGCGGTTCGGTGTCGTCACGATGACATGCTCCGGCCTCGCAAACTCGAACAGCGCCCGCTCCAGCGCCGACAAGCGGTCGGAATCGAGATGCTCGATGACCTCGACGAGCGCTGCCGCATCGTAGCCTTCGATGCGCCGGTCCCTGTAGGTGAGCGCCCCTTGCAGGATTCTGATACGCGCCCTCTGTTTCCCGGGCATCGTGTCGAGACGCAATCGGCGCGCCGCATTTTCGAGGCTGCCCGAAGAAACGTCGATGCCGACGATTTCCGAAAACTGCATTTCGGCAAGCAGCCGTTTCAACAACTTGCCCGAGCCGCAACCCAGATCGACAACCCTGCGCGCGCCCAGTTCTTTAAGTTTTTCCGCAACCGTTTCGAGGCGCAATTCGTGCAGCCGGATCGGCCTTTCGAGCGCTTCCTCCGCGGCATCCTTCCGCGCTTCCCGCGGCTCGCCGGTATCTTCCCCGCCTGCATGGCCTTCTCCCGACCCGTAGCCTGAACTCGACACTGAAAGTTCGCTTGCGGCCTCCTCCGCAATCGCCTCGTCGAAGGCCAGCCGCGCCAGCACTTCCCGTGTCCACGATCTCTTGAAGCGCAGATAGCGGTTGGCGATCAGTTCCTTTTCCGGATGCCCACCCAGCCAGCTTTCGCCTTTCGCGACAAGCTTTTCAAGTTCGTTCCGGTCGACGAAGTAGTGCTTCTGCTTGTCGAGCACGGGGATCAGCACATAGAGATGCGACAGCAGCTCACTCAGCTTCACCGTCCCCGAAAGGTTGAGGCAAACGTAGGGGCTCACGTCCCACCCGTCGCCGAGATAGGAAAGCTTCGCATCAAGCGGGATCGACTCGATTTCCACATTATAGCCAAGTGGTTTGAACAGCCGCTCGACCAGGTCTTCCGCCCCGCGCACCGGTAGCGGCAACACCCGCGCTGAAAGCGGAATGGCTTTGGCCGCCAGATCCGGGCGTTCTTTCGACGAGCCGTTGAGGGCATTGCGCAGCGTCTTGGCGATGGCAACCGACAGGAATGAGGAAGCCACATACGGCCGGTCGCTGACATACTGGTCGAACAGGCCTTGGCTGCCGCGCCCCTTGCCGCGGACCAGCGCGACCGGATCGATATCGAGGAGCATCGCGAAGGTCGACCTGGATTCGCTCAATTCCGGATAGAAAAGCACCGCGCGCCCGAACGACAGCGGCGCCTCATGCACGCGGCCGGGATTCTTGTGCAGGAGGAAGCCGAGATCGGTGGCCGGCTGGTGGGTCGTTGTCAGTGTCAGCAACATTGTCAGGCCCGTTGCAGCGGGAACAAAATCGACATTCGGCTATCGAAAAAAGCGCAGACCGGCCATCAACCCTCCGCCGTGAACCGCAACCTATCCCGGCCGCTCCGTCATGTCCGCATCGTAGAGGAAATCGTCGGAAACAAATCGCTCCGGTTCCGGCACGTCGGAAACGAAGCTTTTCAGCTTCTCCAGCCCGCGCGGCACCGGCCCCCCGTAGGCCCAGTCGAGCAGTTCTACCGTATGCGCGATCGGCAGATCCATACCCTTTTCCAGATGCGCGATACAGCCGATATTCCCGGTCGCCACCAGATCGGGTTTCGCCTTGCGGATATTGCCGACCTTGCGGTCGCGCAGCGTCGTCGCGATTTCCGATTGCAGGATGTTGTAGACCCCCGCCGAGCCGCAGCAGATATGCCCCTCCGGCACTTCGGCAACCGTATACCCAGCCTTGCTCAGAAGCTCCTTGGGCTCTTCCGTAATCCGCTGTCCGTGCTGCATCGAACAGGCCGAATGGTAGGCAACGCGCAGCGACGAATATCTTTTCGGCGGTCCCAGATCGTAGTCGACGATGAACTCGGTAATATCCTTCGTCAGGTCGGAAACCCGGCGCGCCTTTTCCGCATAGGCCTCGTCGTGGCGAAGCATATGACCGTAGTCCTTCACCGTCGTGCCGCACCCCGAGGCGTTGATGATGATGGCATCGACCGGTTCGCGTTCGATTTCCTTGATCCATGCATCGACATTTCGGCGGGCTTGCAAGAGGGCTTCCTTTTCGCGTCCCATGTGATGCACCAGCGCCCCGCAGCAGCCTGCACCCGCGGCAACGACGACCTCGACGCCGCGCCGCGCCAGAAGCCTGATCGTTGCATCGTTGATATCCGGGCGCAGCACCTGTTGCGCGCATCCAGCCAGCAGGATGACGCGCGCCCGCCGCCGCATGTCCGATTGCGCCGTCCCAGGCCCCTCGTACTTCGGAGCGATCGGTATCTTCTCCGGCGCCAGCTCCACCATCGCCGCCAGCGCACCGAGTTTCAGCCGCCGCATCACGTTGACGAACGGCCGCCCCAGTGGCGCCAGTTTCAACGCGAAACGGAACCGGTCCGGATAAGGCACGATCTTCGCCAGCATCGATCGCACCAACCGGTCGGCGAACGACCTGGCGCCGGTTTCCTTGATGTGGACGCGGGCGATGTCGACGAGGTGCATATAGTCGACACCGCCAGGGCACGTCGTCATGCAGGACAGGCACGACAGGCAGCGGTCCACATGATGCTGCACTTCCGTGGAAGCCGGCCGGTCGTTTTCCAGCATGTCCTTGATGAGATAGATCCGCCCGCGCGGCGAATCCCGCTCGTCGCCCAGGACCACGTAGGTCGAGCACACCGCCGTACACAGCCCGCAATGCACGCACCGGCGCAGAATGCGCTCGGCTTCCTCCAGTTTCGGATCGGCGAGTTGCTGCGGCGTGAAGTTCGTCTGCATCGAAGGGCCTTTGGTCGGAAACGGTTGCGTGTTGTCTCGTCAATCCAGGGCGAAATCCGATTCAATGATTTGCATACATTCGGCCCGGATTGAGCAGCCGCAGCGGATCGAACGTGGTCTTGAGCCCGCGAATGATCCGCTCCGCCAGTGGTGACTGCGGCTGGAACACCTCGACCGAGGAACGCACCGACGCCGCCGCCCGGATCAGGGTCGCATGTCCGCCATGCACCGCGACCGCCCTGCGAATATCGGACGCCCCCGCGTCCGCACTCGCGGGAACCTCGACCCAGATCAATCCGCCCGACCAGTCATAATAGACTTCGACCGGCATATGCCTGCGGATCGCGGCAACCACCTTCGGCCCCTTCAGCGGCGCAGTCGAAATCCGCCATAGGCACGTCTGTTCGTTATAGGGAAGCACCGATAGCCGGCGTAGTTCCCCCCAGAACTCGAACGAGGCCGTCGATCCGATCATGATCGGCTCCCCATAGACCTTGAGCGCCGCTCGCATCGCATTCGAGCGGTAGTCGACCGACTTCTCGAAGTTCTCCAGTCGCAGCGCGGTGATCGACTCGCCGTGCTCGGCAAGCACAGCCGTCTCCAGCCGCGCCGCAATCGATTGCGGCAGATGCGCCGTACCGCTCACCTCGTAGGGAAGCCGCATCGCCGCGCACATCAGTTCTACGCCGATATCGTCAGGCAGGCCCCGGTAGACAAGCGTCACCGTCTTCTCCGGCGCCGGCAGCACCTTGAAGGTCACTTCGGTCAGCACCGCAAGCGTCCCCCAGCTGCCCGACACTCCTCGGCACAGATCGACGCCGGTCACGTTCTTCATCACCCGCCCTCCGGAGCGGAACAATTCAGCGCGCCCCGACACCGCTTCGATGCCGAGCAGATGATCGCGTGCCGCACCCACCGTGATGCGGCGGCTGCCGGAGCTGTTGGTGGCAAACACCGATCCGATCGTCTGCGTCCCGCGCCGCCCGCCGCACGCAGGCCCGATATCGCTTGGCTCGAAGGCCAGCATCTGGTTGTTCGCCGCCAGCTCCGCCTCGATCTGGGCCAGCGGGGTTCCCGCATGCGCCGACATGACAAGTTCGGTCGGCTCATACATCCAGATGCCGTGCATCGAGGCCGTCGTAATGGCGCCTGCCGTCTGCATCGGCCTGCCGATCTTGGTTTTTGACCCCGACCCCAGGATCTCGACCGGCAACTGCTTTTCGACAAAGGGCGCCAGCATCGACTGCAGCTCCCAGGACGTTGCCGCACGCAGGATATCGCTCAATTCACTCTCCCTCAGGCCGCGTCCGGCAAACCGGTGCCCGACAACATCTCGAGCGGAAAGACTTTGCCCGGATTCAGCAGCCAGTCCGGATCGAACACGGTCTTGATGCGCATCTGCAGGACAAGATCGACTTGCGAAAATTGCGTCGTCATCAGGTCGCGCTTCTCGATTCCGACGCCGTGCTCGCCGGTCAGGCAACCGCCGACTTCGACGCACAAGGTCAGGATTTCGGCGCCCGCCCGCTCCGCCCGCTCGGCCTGTTGCGGGTCGTTGGCTTCATAGAGGATCAGCGGATGCAGGTTGCCGTCGCCGGCATGAAAGATGTTGGCAACCTTCAAGCCGTGCGAACCGCAGATTTCGCCGATCCGCCGCAACACCAGCGGCAGCTGCGACAGCGGGATCGTCCCATCCATGCAGTAGTAGTCGGAAATACGTCCGATCGCCCCGAAAGCCGACTTGCGACCCTTCCAGATTTTCGCGCTCTGCGCCGGACCCGAACTGATCTGCACCGTCGTCGGCGCGAACGGCTCGGCGATCGCCGCAATCCGGGCGAGCAGATCGTTGATCTCCTCTTCTGAACCTTCCACCTCGACGATGAGCAGCGCCTCTGCGTCCATCGGATAGCCTGCCTTGGCAAACGATTCGCAGACTTCGATCGCCGGCTTGTCCATGAACTCGATCGCGACGGGAATGATGCCGGAGGCGATGATCGCCGAAACGCACTGGCCGGCCGCCTCGCTCGACGGGAATCCGATCATCATCGGGCGGGCGCCTTCCGCCGCCTTGATGATGCGCACCGTCGCTTCCGTGATCAGCCCGAACTGCCCTTCCGAACCCACCATCAATCCGAGAAGGTCATAACCTTCCGCATCCAGATGCGGCCCGCCGATCTCCAGGATCTCGCCGTCCATCAAAACGACCTTCATGCCGAGCACGTTGTTGGTCGTCACCCCGTACTTGAGGCAATGCGCCCCGCCTGAATTCATCGCCAGATTGCCCGCCAGCGTGCAGGCAAGCTGGCTTGACGGGTCGGGAGCATAAAAGAACCCTTCGGCGGCAACCGCATTCGAGATGGCAAGGTTAGTGATGCCTGTCTCGACCCGCGCGAAACGGTTGTCGTAATCGAGCTCCAGCACCTTGTTCATCCGCGACACGCCGACCACGACGGCATCTTCCAGCGGCAGAGCGCCCCCGCATAGCGACGTTCCAGCACCGCGCGCCACGACCTTTATCCCTTCGCCGTGGCAATATCGCAGTATCGCGGCGACTTCGTCCGTCGTCTGCGGCAGCACCACCACCAGCGGCATCGCCCGGTAGGCGTTAAGGCCGTCCGTTTCAAAGGTCCTGCGGCCGTCCTCATCCGCGATGACGGCGTTTGATCCAGCGATCTTCTGCAGCTTGGCAACGATCTCCCCCCGGCGCGCGATCGTCGCCTTGTCGGGCACAGGCATCCTCAGGCTCATCGGCGGCATCCCTTGACCAGATCCGAGTGTCCTGGATCCAACGCTTGACGACCTTCGCCCGCAATCAAGCGTTGGATCCAGAACACTAGAGACTCCAATCCCTGCAACCCACCCCCTGCTTTGGCAAGGCCTACTTGCTCCACGACACTTGAATTGCATCTGCATTTCAATATAATTACGAAGCTCTTATGCCGAAGTAGAAAGTCGTGGGCAAACTTTTGCCGATCCGCAGCGCAATCCAGGGAGACGAGGCAACGCGTAGTGAGCGCTTTTGAATTTGCATCCGGAAAGGTTTCGAGCATGACTGCCATCACCGACCTTGAGATTTTCGCCCGCGTCGCCCGCACCGGCAACATGTCGGCCGCCGGTCGCGAAATGGGGCTGTCCCCGGCGGTCGTTTCCAAGCGTATCAGTCTGCTTGAGGAGCGCCTCAACGCCCGGCTGTTCCAGCGCACCACCCGCCAGTTGACCTTGACCGAAACCGGTGACGGTTATTTCAAGCGCGTCGTCGATATCATCTCCTTGTTCGAGGAAGCCGAAGACTTCGTCTCGCGCCGCAATACCAGCCCGCGCGGCCTGCTCAAGGTCACTGCGCCGACCTCGTTTGCGCGCCAGCACATCGCACCGCATCTGCCGAGGTTCATTGAGCGCTATCCGGACATCGAACTGGATTTCCAGCTCACCGACAACTTCGTCGACATCATCCGCGACGGCTTCGACGTCGCCATCCGCATCGGTGAACTGGCCGACAGTTCGCTAGTCGCCCGCAAAATCGCCCCCGACGACCGCGTCTTGTGCGCCTCTCCGACGTATCTGGCCGACAATCCCGCCCCCCTCAAGCTCACCGACCTCGAGCGCCACAATTGCCTGCTTGCCGGCTCCCAGGCGCAGGACGGCTGGCGCCTGCGCGACAAGGACGGCCGCGAACACCAGGTCCGCGTCGAAGGCAACATCCGCTCGAACTCCTCAGACTTCATCCGCGAGGCACTGCTGCTCGGCCTCGGCCTCAGCCTGCGCTCGACCTGGGACATCGCGCCCGAACTCGAGCGCGGCGACCTGCAGGTGGTCATGCCTGACTACACGGGCTCCGCGAACTTCGCCGTGCACGCCGTCTATCCCTGCCGCGAATTCCTGCCCGCCAAGGTCCACGCCTTCATCGACTTCCTCAGCGAACTCTATGGGCCCGAACCTTATTGGAACAAGGGCGCAAAGATCCCCACCGGGGGCGCCACGAATACCAGCAATGCCGCGAAAGAAAACAAGAGAAAGAAAGGCTCAGGCCAACCCGCTGGCCGAAAGCCCCCCGCGGCCGCCGCGCTGCCTGAAAACCTGGGCGGACCCATCTCATCCAACCTTCCGGCATGAACTGGAAGCGGATGCAGAGCCGGGGACGCAACGCGGGGTTTGCGTTCCCGGTCTCGGCAATTTTGACGCCTTGGGCGGCGTTAATCGAAAATCTAAAGACCGCGGACGAACTGCTTGGCTAACTACGCGATTAGTGCAACAAACAAATCCTTCGACTGATCGTTTTACGGTCGCTTTCCTTTGGGGGATACCTGTGCTGAGACAGCACCTCACCGCAACATTTGCTGCCGGCCTGCTCATCGTCGGTGGCCTTATTCCCGCCCTCGCCGTCCCCCGTTGGGTGCCGCTTCCCGTCGCCAAATCCGCCGCCATGAACGCGACGACCGCAACCGGTGACGCGACCCGCGGCGCAGCACTGTTCGCCAAATGCCAAGCTTGCCATGAAACCGGGGAAACCGCCGGCCATCGTGTCGGCCCGGCATTGACCGGCATCGTCAATCGCCCCGCCGCGACCTATCAGGATTTCGCCTATTCCGGCGAACTCGCGCAGGCTGGCAAGGACGGCCTGATCTGGACCCGCGATTTCCTCAACGAGTACCTCGAAGCGCCCTCGAAGTTCATGCCCGAAGGCATCATGGCCTTTGTCGGCGTAAAAGAGGCAGCCGACCGCGCCGACCTCATTGCCTATCTGGCAACCTTCAAGGCGCCGAAGTCCGCACCCTGGCTGTTCCGCAACCAGTCGCGCGCCGACATTCCTCTACCGGGCAGAAGTCCGGTGGCCCGCTAGTGTTCCGGCTCATTCATTTGATTCCCGGGTGGAGGTCGTCAAATGTTTGTGAATCCAGAACACAATCAGTAGGCTGCCAAGTGTTCCGGGCTGACATTCAGGTTCCCGGCAGGGAACCATATGTCAGAGTCGGAACACTAGAATCATAGTGTTGCTCGTGTTCCGGCTCCGACACTTGGTCGATAGCGTGCTGCAAGGGGAACCAAGTGTCGGAGCCGGAACACGAGTATTGATTTCTGCATCCGCCGCTTGGCCTGACGGATCGCCGAAACAGGGGGGCAAGCGTCAGATGCGCAACACCAGGTTCAAGCCTGAACTGGCAAACTTCGGGTGATGACGGTTCCTGTGCAGCCTGGCATCGGCCGGTGGAAAACCAATTCAGATTTTTCCGCTCCAGACCTTCGCATTGTCGGCTGCGCCGTGTAGAAATCGCCATCGATCATCTACGGCAATGGAGCGCGCTTGAAGCTCATATACGATCTTGGCTTCTGTGATGGTGCCGATACTGCATGGTATCTGAGCAAAGGTTTTCGCGTGGTTGCCGTTGAGGCCGATCCACGACTCGCAGATCAGGGGAAAGAGCGTTTCCACGACTCCATTCGTTCAGGGCGATTGACCCTGCTCAATGTCGGCGTTGCTGCTTCCAAGGGCACGCTTCCGTTCTATGTGAACGAGTCGAACGCCCATTGGTCGTCATTCGACACCGCCTACGGCTGCCGAGGAGGCACACCTTTCCACGTCATCGAAGTGGCAACCGTAACGATTGACGACCTCCTGCGGCGCTACGGCTGCCCGTATTATATGAAGATCGACATCGAAGGCGTGGATCGGATCGTATTGCAGCAAATGCGAGACGTGTCCTGCCGACCAACCCACATCAGCGTTGAGGAATTCGGGGTCGCCACTCTCGATGCCATCGCAGAGATAGGCTACACGAAAGCGCGTGTCGTTCCGCAAAAGCACCGCCGTACAGGTTTCTTACCGATCATCTGGCGTGAGGGTCGCTACGTTCCGCGAAAAAAATTCGACGGGAATTGCAGCGGGCCGTTCGGGCGCGACCTGAGACTTCCTTGGCTGACAATCGACCAGGCCCGTGACGTCTTGAATTCGGCCAGGACCGACCCGGCCGAGCTCAAAAGCGGCGAGTGGTGGGACGTTCACGCGACCTGAACGCATTCGTCACACTTGGCACCCGGCAGCATCAACGCCTGCGTTGCTGCGCAAGTGGAAGCCTGCCGTGCCCGCCTCATCGCCACCCTGGCGACCCTCAAGCCGCCGAAGTCCGCCCGGTGGCTTTCCCGCAACCGCTTCCACGCCGCTCGGCCGTTTCAATTGCAGAAAAGGCAGCCGGCTCGATCCCTAAGTATCCCAATGACGCACGGCATATTCTTCGCCGGTTCAAGGACCCGGATGATAGGCTGCAACGCTTCACCACGAGTTCAATCGCTGGTGGCCCTCGTCAATTCGATGACCTGAAGGAGGTCTTGTCGATGCAGGTTTCTGTCGAATGCACCCTCCGCTACACACTTGCCGAAGAGACGGGTTTCGTGTTCCAGATTCAGGCCGCCATTGCCGAGAAACAAACGATCAGCGCCGAAGCGATCTCGATCCCGGTTAGCGCCGGCAAGAAGTTCTTCACCGCCTACACGGACCCTGTAACGTTGACCAGGGTGATCCGTGCCATGCTCGGCCCGGGTGACGTGGCAGTCGGCTACCAGGCAACCGTCAACCTTGAAGCAAACAGCGTCGATCCGAACGACGTCTATGAGTTTGACTTCACCGAACTGCCGATGGAATACCTGACCTATCTTGCGCCGAGCCGGTATTGCCCTTCGGATGTCTTTTCCCAGTTTGCCTATCAAACGTTCGGAACCATGCCGCGAGGTCACAGCCGCGTCGTGGCCATCTGCAATTGGATCTATTCGAACCTGGAATATACGGTCGGCAGCACAGGACCGAATTCCACTGCCGTCGACGTATTCCAGTCCGGCAAGGGAGTGTGCCGCGACTACGCCCATATGGGGATCGCACTTTGCCGCGCCTTGGGCATCCCAGCCCGTTACGCCAGCGTTTATGCCGTTGCCCTATACCCCCAGGACTTCCATGCCGTGTTCCAGGCCTACTTGAAGGGGCCCAGCGGCGGCGCCTGGTTCTCGTTCGATCCGACGCGAATGAGCTCGGTCGACGAAATCGTCCGCATCGCCGCCGGAAGGGATGCCGCCGACGTTGCCTTTGCATGGCCGCAAGGCGAAGCCAGCTTTGAAGCGCCGATCGTATCGGCTGTCTCGCCGGAACATAAAGCTGCGATGACGGTTCTGGCGGTGCCAGGCTGATCGCTCAAGCACGGTGTTGTGTGCGGGGCATTCAAGCCGGACAACGCGCAACAGGTCCGATCGGATCGGGCACGCTTCAGCCGCCCCGACACGTACGCACGACAAGCCCAGAAAAGGCGCACTGAATGCAGAACTTTGAATGCACGAACTGCGGCGGCAAGATCTTCTTCGCCAACGATTTCTGCTTGAAATGTGGATCGAAGACCGCCTTTGACCCTGAAACCATCGCGATGGTCTCCCTCAGTCCGATACCTGAAACGAACACCTACCAGGCCTTGAACGGCGATAAAAACGGCCCTGTGCGACGCTATTGCGCCAACGCCGCGCATAATGCGTGCAACTGGCTGGCCGAAGAGAGTTCTGAGGAGGGGTTCTGCGCGGCCTGCGAACTCAACGATCTGATCCCCAATCTGGGGGAACCTGATAGCCTCGAGGCATGGCAGGATCTGGAGCGTGCCAAGAAGCGCCTGATCTATTCATTGCTGCGGTTCGGATTGCCGACGGATGCCACCCACCTGGGCAAGGGCCGCCTGACATTCAATTTCGTACGCGGCCAGATGACCGGTCACTTGAACGGTGTGATCACCATCAACATCACGGAAGCCGACTCGGTAGAACGCGAGCGGCGGCGGCAGTACTTCGATGAGCCCTATCGCTCCCTGCTTGGCCACCTCAGGCACGAGAGCGGCCATTTCTACTGGAATGTACTGATCGAGGGGACTGACCGTATCGAGGAATTCCGCTCGCTGTTTGGCGATGAGCGCCTCGACTATTCCCAGGCACTTGCCCGCCATCACGATTCTGGACCAGCCGAAGGCTGGCAAAACCTATTTGTATCGGCATATGCAAGCGCGCATCCCTGGGAGGACTGGGCGGAAACCTGGGCGCACTACATCCATATGGTCGACGCCGTCGAAACCGCCGAAACCGAGGGCATCGATCCGCGCGCCGCCGGCATCACATTCGGTTTCAAGTGGCCGTTCAAGAAATACGACGCCTACCGAGCCGAGAGTTTCCAGTCGCTGCAGGAGCATTGGATTCCACTGACGGTCGCACTCAATCGCTTGAACCGAAGCATGGGGCATTCCGATTTCTACGCCTTCGTGACCCCGGCCGGTGCCTATAAGAAGCTTGCATTCATCCATCGGGCGATAAGGCAATCAGCATCCTGGACCAAGCCCGGTTAGCAGGAGCCACCCGGCCGGCAGATGCACAAAGTGAAGCGGCTCCATCGGCGGCGATCGGTTAACGCAACCTGGCGCGTTAACTCGACCATTGCATTATCGTTGAAGCACCCGTCGGCAGCTTTCCCGCAGGAAACCGACTCTTCATCACCTGTCCTGTCCTGACCTGACTTGACCTGCTCGGCCCAACCCACCTTGAGCACCCTGCACCGACAGCGTAGGTTGCCATAGTGACGTTCTGGAGCAACGTCTGCGAATCCGGAACACAAACAGCGGATCTAGTGTTCTGGATCAAACATTTGATTCCCGGGTGGAGGTCGTCAAATGTTTGTGAATTCAGAACACAATCAAAAGGTTGCCTAGTCTTCTGGGCTGAGTGTTCCGGGCTGACATTCAGGTTCCCGGCAGGGAACCATATG
>JAHJSN010000019.1 GCA_018830445.1 Alphaproteobacteria bacterium
GCTTGGTCTGATGGGCGCGCGGCATCGGCGGTCCACGAGGACCGTCTTTCATCAACTCGCTGTTGCAACGCGTTCGGGGTTGATCTGCCTGTGCCGGCGGCGGGGCGGGGCGTAAGCCCCGGGCCTCATCCAGACGGCGAGGGGCGGAGCGCGAGGCTGCGGAACAGAGCCATCTCGGGCACGCTCGTCGGCAGGTGGACGCGGATGCGCCAGCCGTATTCGACGACGCGTGCGGCGATCTTCAACAGCCGCAGGCGCTAGGTCGTGAACTCCGCCTTGGCAAGGGCATGCGCCTGGGGAATCGCGGCGCGCAGCGTGTGCATCGGCCAGAACGCGGCAGTATGCAGCGCAAGCCGCACCTGATTGGCGGTTGCCGAATGACACGGCGCGCGGTCGGAGGCCAATTGCGCGTCATCGCGAAGCGATGCTCCGCGTCATCGCGAGTGGATCGACTGATGCCCTGGAGGCAATGGATCATGAGCCGAGCGTCGGCCGGAAGAGCGTTGGTCCATAGGCAGATGCGGTCGAGATGCGCTGACGTCGGAGCGTACTCTTGTGTGGGATCTTCAGTATCATCGAACTCAGTAAGCAAATGATGGTCAGGCGGAAAATCCTTCGGGCCGAAGTATCGCGCCGCTTTGCTCTTGATGCTCAGAATGTGATTCGCCTTCCATTCGCCGGCGAAACGGAGCGCTTCGGACTGACTGCCGATACGTATGGTACAGCGCCAGGCATTAGGATGAGTTGCGCCGTCTGTGAGTTCAGTGAATATGGTGGCCTCGGTAATTGAGGCCCCAGTCTATTGATTCGGTGATGATTTTGCGCCTTCGGGCTGCTGATTTGAAGCGCTCCCAGAGTTAGGTGCCGAACCGTCGCAGTGCAACCAAGCTACCCCGCCGCTACCCGGTGGTCAGTGCCTGGATTCCGGTACCTTGATTTGACTCGAATTATTGAGCCTGAGCATTCCCTTTCGAAGAGCAGGACCCGCCATGACGAGAGCGGCCGGTGATCAGCCGTGGTCCATGGGGTGCCCCGATTGTAGGAGCCGCTTGGCTCCATTGTGGAACTTGACCTCGACGCCACCGCCGGCTTGTCCGAAGTTTGGCAAAGACGTTCCCAACTTATGTGGCGAGTCCGTCACAATGCTGAAACCGAAGCGAGCAGATTGGGGAGTCGGCAGCGCGTAGCGACCGACGGTGGCCAAGCCCGCCGACACCAATCTCAAGTCGTTGAAAGTTGTCGCGTACGTGCCGGAGGTGAAACTGCCGTCAGATCCAATTCTAGTGTGGCGTCGCGCCTTAATTGACCTGTTGGTGCCGCACAGGAGTTGTCAATTGAGGCGCGCTGAACGCCACACTAAGCCATTGTTTTCGCTAGTGGCCTTCATGTCTCGCCTAAAGCGTCAGCGGTTGCGGCCAGCACACCGATTTAGGCGAGACAGGCCACTAGTGCTCCGACTCTGACATATGGTTCCCTGCCGGGAACGTCGTGGATCAGCTCAATCGACTTGGATCGTCCTTGGCGTCGAGGGCCAGCCCGCAACATGGGATCAGGCGACGGCAGTTAGGCGGAGAATGCGGCCTTTGGCCCCTCCGTATGCTCAGTGCAGGGATCGGCAAAATGACTTGGCCGCTGGATCCCAGAGAGCGGACACGAATTGAGCGTGCGGCAGGACCGGGCAACGGAGGGCACTCATGCTCGACCGCCGGTATGATCAGACACCGGCCATTCGCGAGCCGACGCAACGGGCCAATGCACTAAATTCGCTGCGCCATAAGTCGCCTGCGGACGATCACCCGGAGTGGGTTGTCGACGTCACACTGACGATCCCATGGATGCTAAATATTTGCTGCGGTGCAACTTTTTCGAGGGCATCTCCTGGTTCTGACGAAAACTCTCAGTACGACTTCAGCAGCCCTGAGGGATTATTGCCAACGAGCGCCTGGCCGAGATTGGCGCGCGCTTCTTTCAGAAAAACAGGTTGAGCATGGCGAGTGAAACGACCAGAAACAGCACGGTCATGATACCGCCTGCCCGCATGAAATCGGCAACACGATAACCCCCAGGCCCCATGATCAACGCGTTGACCTGATGGGTCGGGATCAGGAATGAATTCGACGTCGAGATGGCGACGGTTAGCGCAAACAGTGCGGGATCGGCCCCAACGCCGGCTGCGATATTCACCGCCAGCGGGACCAGCAGTACGGTCGCTCCGACATTCGACATCACGAGCGTGAAGAACGTCGCCAATACGGCCACTGCCGATTGAATGACCCAAACCGGCATGCCGTCGAAGACGACGAGAAATTGCGAAGCGATCCATTCGGCCGTGCCGGTCGATTGGACCGCCTGTCCGAGAGGGATCAGGCTTGCGAGGAGAAAAACGGAATTCCAACCCACCGACTTGTAGGCTTCATCGATACTGAGGACCCGGCCCAGAATCATGCCGACGGCACCGATCAATAGGCAGAGGGAAAGCCGCAGATCGGTGAGCAATACGAGACCGATGGCGGTCAGAAAAAACGTCAGCGCGTAACCGACTTTTTGCGGTCGCAATTCCTCTTTCGGATAATCCGAAGTGACGACGACGAAGTCGCGATTGGATTCGAGACGCGCCAGCGATTCCCATGTCGTGTGGCAGACGAGCGTGTCGCCGGCCTGATAGGGGATTTCGCCCAGACGGTTCCTCTCATCGCGCGTGAAAACCTCTCCGGCGCGGTAAAGGACAAGCGGCGAAAGCCCATAGGCCCGCCGCATTACGACGCCTCGGCCCGTCTTGCCGATCAGTCCCGAGCCGGGAGGGATGACGACTTCGCCGATGCCCGCCTTGTCGGCGCCGAGCGCGTTGGAGAACTGATCCAGTTCCGGCAACTCGTGAATTTCGAAGTCTTCTGAGAAACGAGCCACGTCTTGGCGCGCTCCAACGACGGCGAGGCGCGCAGGGGCGTTGATCAAGATGTCCCACGGAGGCGCAATGTAGGTCTTTTTCTTGAAATGCGTGGCTATGATCAGGATCTTGTAGGCCTTCTCAATCTCGTCGACCGATTTTCCGACCAGCGCATGGCCCGACGGCACGACGAGTTCGTGGATGACCGCGTCGAGATTGTAGGTCTTGTTGAAGTACTCCAACAGAGACCGCCCCCTGGTGCCGTTTTCGGTTTCGACGACTGGCAGCACGAAGCGTCCGAAGATGACGAAGTACAAGATGCCGGTGACCACCAGTGCAATGCCGACCGGTGTCACGTCGAAGAGTTCAAACGTCTTCATCTGACGGTCGGCGGGCAATGTCGCGTTGACGCCGTCGATCAGATCGTTGAGCAGGATCAGTGGAGATGAACCCACCATCGTCATCGTGCCGCCGAGGATGGCGCAAAACCCCATCGGCATGAGCAGTCGCGACATCGGCAGGCCGGTGCGCGCGGAGACACGCGAGACGACAGGAAGAAAAAGCGCTGCGGCACCGACGTTCTGCATGAACGACGAAATCACGCCGACGACCGTCGAGATCAACGAGATGATCCGGGATTCTGTCGCTCCACCGACGCGCGTAATCCAAGCCGCAACCGACGACATCACCCCGGTCTTGTCGAGACCGGCGCCGATGATCATCACGGCAATAATCGAGATGACGGCATTGCTTCCAAAGCCATTGAACAGTGTGTTGACGTCGACGATGTTCTGCATGCCGGGCAGGGCGGCGACGCAGCCCAAAAGCACCATGATCATAATGGCGGCGACATCGACCCGCACGATCTCCGACACGAACAGAAAAACGGTCAGGGCGAGAATGCCGAGTACGACAGTCATTTCGACATTGAGGCCCAGGGCGTCCATCATACCTCCAAATACCCTGCCTGCGCAGGCTCCGCTCATTGACTTAGAGACAGAGAGCGTTTCCAAGCCGTTGAGAGGCTCTACCTGACTGAAATGCTCCCCGTTCGACTGCCACACGCATCACTGACTTGCAGCCAACAAGCCAGAGAATGCGAAGATGGAAGTGCTTCGAGGGGGGAGGCACAGATGGATGCAGCTCAGAACGTGATGTACATCGCCGACGTCCACGCCTTGCCATCGTCAATCTGGCGGCCTTGAAGCCACAACGGCCGGTGTCCATGGGGACCGTTCTTGGCATCGACTTCGAAACTGCCAGAGACATCGCGCGGCATTGGCGTGTCGGAAATGCGCTCGATGGCGACGAAGAGTTCGACGCCTCCCAGTTCCTTGCGCAGACCTCCTGCCTTCAACAGCTCGGCACCTGTCACTTCAAATTCGAAAGTCGGGCAATGGACAAATGGATTGCCGTCCAGCGGGTTGCCGACCTTGACGTAGCCGTGAATTTCACCAGACACCTTGATGGTGCACTGCTCCAGGTTGGACAGGTTCACTTCAACGGTATCGGTATCGCCGTAAGTGTCGGTGCGGAACCCGATTTCTGTCGGCGAAGCGCGCCACACGGTTTCTTCCCTGTGCTCCAAACCGTGGGCACCGAAAGCATGGATCACGCCGTTGCGAATATCGATACGACCGCGCCAGTCGGCCCAGCGATAGCGGTCGCGGATCCGCGCGCCGCCGAAGCGCACGCGGATGCGGCTATCGGAATAGCCGGCTTCTTCCTGCAAATTGCGGGTGGCAATGATGCCCGTGTGGTCGAACAGCGCGATCTCGTCCCAGCCGGAATCGCCCAGAAAGCGGTAGTCGATTTTCGCTTTGCCCTTGTGCTGGAATTCATCGCCCATCAGATGATCGCCGCACCATGACAGCGCAACGAGGCGCTCACCGGTAGTGGCAAAAGTGCGACGCGCACGCAGTGCCTTGCCGACGGTTTCACGATCGAGCTTTTCGCAAATCAGACCCGTGACGCCGCCCTTGGTGCCGAAAACCGCTGTGCCCGGCACTCCGCCGCCGCAACGGCCGCGGTGTTCATCACCGTTCATGGACACACCGAGTTTGTATCCACGCGCAGCCACGTCTTGATAGAGCCACGGGAAGTGTCCCCAGGCCGAGCCGATCTCGACCAGCCGGTCCATCACCGGATGATACCAGTCCATGATGCATCGCCGGCCGCCCACGTGGGGCATGATGAGATGCCCTTCCGGGTCGTGGATATAGGTGGCCCAGAGTTCTTCCAACGGCCAAGCGCCGGGCATGATCGTATCGGCCTGCATGTCCTCGTTCCATTCGAAGGATCGTGCAATGTTGCCGTGAGCGTCAAATGGAAACTCCGGCGTCTTGCCGTGCAGGAAGACGACGTTGTGGTCGCCGCCGGCGCACGAGTTGCCGCACCACTCGGTCCCCGGATAGCACACGAATTCGCCATCCTTGTTGATCGAGTCGATGAGTTCGACGTCGTTGTCCCAGTTGGCCTTGGTGATTTGGAAGTCGTTGGCGGTGTAGCCGAGATAATCCAACCGCGCGATATCGCGCCCGTAGCTGAGATTATAGGTTGTATCGTTGATGCCGACGGTGTTGTCGGAATGGACGTGCAGATCGCCATAAAACAGACGGGGCGCCGGGCACTTGTCGTCGATCGTTACATAGAATGTTGCCGGCGCTACTTCAGGACGACCTTGCATTGTCGCGGTGATCGCAAGTTCGCCATTGTCCTTTGTCGGGATTTCGTCAAGACCGGCAAAGCACCAGCCCTCCGCATTCGGCGCAATGGTCTTGTCGAAGATTTCTTTCCCGTCCTGGCTGGCGACAACTTTGATTTGGGCTTTTTCGTCGAAGCAGGTGTTGCCCCAGGCGTCTTCGGCCCGCACGCCCAGGTTGGCTGGCTCGCCGGGCCGCAGCATCCGTGTGCCGGCCATGACGAGTTTCTGGGCGGCACCGGGAACGATGTCGATCACCACGTCGCCGGGAATGTCGCAGAACCGCGAGGTGCCGAGAGGGTCGATGTAGCAGCGGAATTTGAAGCCTTTTTCGACAAACGTTTGGACGCGTGTGCCCGGGCCGCCGCCGCGCCGGTCGCCGAGTCGGATGATGATGTGATCGCCGGGCTTGAGATAACCATCGACCGTGTCGACGATAATGGCCTTTTGGAATGGCCGCTCATGACCCTTCTGATCGAACCGGACTTTCAGCGACTGCACCGTAGCGGGAACCTGGCCTTCAGCGCATGGACCGGCCTGGTATTCGGCGGATACGTAGTTTGCACCGGCCGGATCCGAGGTTTGGAAGAGTGCCCAGTCGGAATAGAATTTGAATGTCGCCTTGATCCAGGCTCCGTCGGCGATGCCGGAGGCTCCAACTTCGTAGTCGAGCACGATCTCGGTCCACTCTCCGGCCACGAGCTGCGTCGTGTCGCACCTGACCCTGCCGAGAAACGGCATCGCCTTGGTTTTCTGGTAAAGACCTTTGGGGGCTACGTAATCGCCCAGCTTTTCCTTGAGTTCCTTGTCGCTCATTGGCGGGCGAAACCAGCCGTTACCTTTTGCGTGGTCTTGCATTCCAAATTACCTTTTCTTGGTCGGTATCCATCTTCATTACGCCCGGAGGCACCTTAAATTCCTCCGTTGCGGCTCTATTGAAGCGGCGGGCAGTTGCGAATTCTGCCCGCGCACTGTGAGTCTTCGGCTTACTTAAAGGGCCAAGGCGCGGTCGGATCCCAGACCGGAATGCCGAGGAAGGCGTACCAGGGAGCCATGACCAATAGGCCGTATAGGATTGCAATTATCACCGCGACCCAGCCGACCCTGAAGTAGTCGGTCATGGAGAATTCGTCGGAGCCGTAAGCGATCACGGCGGCCGTAATCTGCGTCGGCAGAAGATAGGCGAATGTGTCGGTGTCACAGACCAGCAGCATGAATGCGGCCGGATGGAACCCAAGCTGCTTGCCAAGCTCGAACGTGATCGGGGCAAGCATCGCAATGGCCGCGACGTTCGAAAGCATGCCTACTCGGATGAAGTGCGTCCCAACCATGAGTGACAGAATCGCCTGCCACCAGGGCATGCCTGTTACGAAGTGATGGATCAGGTCGGCCAGATATGCTGCCAGTCCGGATTTGGACATCGCTGCCGTCATCGTGATGGCACCGCCGAGCAGCAGGAACGTGCCCCAGATTGTACGGTCCTGCACCTGCTTCCAGGTGAAAGGAAAAAGACCTGGCGTGAACAATAGGACGATACCGATCAGGCCGATGATGCCCAGTTGGTATTTGTGAAGTTCATAAATCGGGCTGCCTTTGCCCAACATGAAGAGCAAGGCGACAAAAGCAAACAACCCCAGAAGCGTCCACTCGGCCGGGGTCATCGGCCCCAGTTCCTTGTGCATGGAATGGATTTTTTCATGACCTCCGGCGATCTTCACGCCACCGGTCCTGAAATAATAACGAACCCAGATCTGGGTCAGCAAAAACATGCCAAGGTAGGGAAATTGCAAAAGCGCCCATTGCAGATAGTTGATTGGATAGGCGTTGTTACGCCCCATGATGTCGACCATGATCAGGTTCGGCAGGTGGGCGGTCATGATGAAGACGCCGCAGATCATGGTGCCGTAGACGAGGGACTGGATGATGATCGCCTTGCGTGCCTCCAGGGCCTCCTTGGTCTCGCCGACCAGCGCTGTGATGCCCTTGACGACAGGCAGCAAAGTCGCGGCTCGCGCGTTGGCCGCCGGGATCAAAAACGCCAGAATAATATTGACGAAAAACATGCCCCAGATGACACGGCCTACGTTCGAGGCCTTGATCTTGTCGAGCACGGCCAGTGCGATGCGTCTGTCGAGCTTCAACAGCTGCATGACCGCACCGATCAGGAACGCAAACAGGCACAGCCAGACCACGTGTCGCGTGAACCCGGAAAATACGATGTCGAGCGGCGGCTTGCCGTCCTTCCATGGGATTCCTTCAGTCAGTATCAGCAAAAGTGGAATGGAGATCCCGGTAATTCCGGGCGGCATCGCTTCCGAGACCCACATGATCGAGGCCCACACGACGACAGCCAGCACCGCCATTCCGGCAGGTGACAAGCCCTCCGGTCGCGGAAAGACGAACAGGATGCAGAAGAATATGATCCACGCAGCGATCCAGCCGATGATCACTTTGTTGGGGTCGCGGCCACTGGCGCGAATGTTCTCGCGCATGGCCTCAAGAATGCCCCCAACTTGCGGGGGTTGCGCAATGTCGGTCACAGTTCCCTCCCGTGCAGATCTGACAATGGACGACGCACCACAGTGCCTGCCGGATCGCCTCGTTGTTTGTTGTTCGTTGTTTTCGGGACGGTACTGTTGGAAAATACTGGTCCCAGGCGATCAAATCACAACTGGACGAGACGCGGTGTCGGCCGGCCGACATCAAGTCTTTTCGGCGATATTTGACAGGTGCATCGCGTGGAGGAGAGCTATGGCCGGAAGTTGGTGACGGCGGGAATCGGGAAGGCGGCATATCGTGGGGTTGCTTGACGGCCTCACTTCTCCAGCGAAGGAGCGACATGCCGTGCCCAACGATAACGTCGTCCGACTGATTCAGCCAGGA